>CALHHY010000037.1 GCA_938030665.1 uncultured Litoreibacter sp.
CACGGACACACCGGAGTGCACCTTCGCGATGTTGTTGATCAGCTCCATGATCAGAACGGTCTTGCCAACCCCCGCACCCCCGAAGAGGCCAATTTTGCCGCCTTTGGTGTAAGGGGCCAGCAGGTCGATAACCTTGATGCCTGTTGTCAGGATTTCGGATTCAGTTGCTTGCTCCGAGAAGGCCGGTGCCTCTCCATGGATGGCCCGACGCGCGGTATGCTTGACCGGACCGCCTTCATCGACCGGATCGCCGGTCACATTCAGAATGCGACCCAATGTGCCGGACCCGATTGGAACCGAGATCGGCTCGCCTAGGTCAGACACGGCACCGCCGCGGACCAGACCCTCAGTGGAGTCCATTGCAATGGCGCGAACGGTGTTCTCACCAAGGTGCTGGGCCACCTCAAGAATAAGGCGGTTGCCATTATTGTCAGTTTCGAGCGCATTCAGAATCTCGGGAAGGGTGTCGCCGAACTGGACGTCCACAACGGCCCCGATGACCTGAGTAATTTTGCCTGTGTTCTTGGCCATGTTGGTTCTCCGGGTCTAGAGCGCTTCAGCGCCCGAAATGATTTCGATTAGCTCGTTGGTGATGACAGCCTGACGGGTACGGTTGTACTCGATCGTCAGCTTGTCGATCATCTCCCCCGCGTTGCGGGTGGCGTTATCCATGGCCGACATCCGGGCGCCTTGCTCGGACGCGCCATTTTCCAAAAGAGCGCTAAAGATTTGCGTGGCGACTGCCCGCGGCAGCAGGTCGGCAAGGATGCCTTCCTCGCTTGGCTCGTAGTCGTAGATGGTCGAAGCAGCGGCGGCGTCCTCCGGCGCGTCAAACGCGGCCGGAATGATCTGCTGCTCCGTAGGGGTCTGGCTGATCACCGACTGGAACTTGGAATAGAAAATCTTCGCAACATCAAATTCCGCTCCGTCGAAGCGCGCCAGTACGTCTTGCGCAATGCCTGCGGCATCGGCGTAGCCAATGCGCTTGACGTCGGACAGGTCGACATGGCCGATGAAATGCTTTTCCAGGTCGCGCTTCAGGGTCTCGCGACCCTTCTTGCCGACCGTCAGGATTTTCACCGTCTTGCCTTCAGCGATCAGCTTCTGCGCCGCCGCACGGGCCAGCTTGGCGATGTTGCCATTGAAGCCCCCGCACAGACCACGTTCAGCGGTCATCACGACCAGCATGTGGGTCTGGTCAGCCCCGGTGCCCGCCAGCAGCTTTGGCGCCCCGTCAGACGAGCCAACCGATGCTGCCAACTGCCCCATCACAGTGTTGAAACGCTCTGCATAGGGGCGGCCAGCCTCCGCCGCTTCCTGCGCACGGCGCAGTTTTGCGGCGGCGACCATCTGCATCGCCTTGGTGATCTTGCGGGTCGATTTGACCGACGAGATCCGGTTTTTGAGATCACTTAGGTTGGGCATTTGCCAGCTCCTTAAGCGAAATCAGCGGCGAATGCGTCAAGCGCAGCTTTGATCTTGTCTTCCGCGTCGCCTTTGATCTTCGGGTCCTCGTTGGTGATCATGTCCAGCAGGTCCTGATGCTTGCCGCGCAAATGCGCCAGCAGGCCTTTTTCGAACTTGCCCACATCGCTGACAGGCAGCTTGTCGAGGTAACCCTTGGTGCCTGCGTAGATCACGCACACAATCTCGGCATTGGTCAGCGGGGCATACTGCGGCTGCTTCATCAGCTCGGTCAGGCGCGCGCCACGGTTCAGCAGTTGCTGGGTCGCGGCATCCAGGTCAGAGCCGAACTGTGCGAACGCCGCCATCTCGCGGTACTGCGCCAGTTCCAGCTTCACCGGGCCAGCCACGGATTTCATCGCATTGGTCTGAGCGGAGGAGCCAACCCGCGACACGGAAAGACCCGTGTTCACGGCGGGGCGGATGCCCTGGTAGAACAGCTCGGTCTCAAGGAAGATCTGGCCGTCGGTGATCGAAATCACGTTGGTCGGAATAAAGGCCGACATGTCGCCGCCTTGGGTCTCGATAAACGGCAGCGCGGTCAGGGAGCCGGAACCATTGTCTTCGTTCAGCTTGCAGGAGCGTTCCAGCAGGCGCGAGTGAAGATAGAAAACGTCGCCCGGATAAGCTTCGCGCCCGGGTGGACGGCGCAGCAGCAGCGACATCTGACGATAGGATACGGCCTGCTTGGACAGGTCATCATAGATGATCAGCGCGTGGCGGCCATTGTCGCGGAAATGCTCGGCCATGGCGGTCGCGGCGTAGGGGGCCAGGAACTGCATTGGTGCCGGGTCGGACGCGGTGGCGGCAACCACGATGGAATAGTCAATCGCGCCGCTCTCTTCGAGTTTTTTCACCAGCTGCGCCACGGTGGAGCGCTTCTGGCCAATCGCCACGTAGATGCAGTAGAGCTTGCCGCCCTCATCCTTGGCCGCGTCATTGTAGGATTTCTGGTTCAGGATCGCGTCCAGCGCCACGGCGGTTTTGCCGGTCTGACGGTCACCGATGATCAGCTCCCGCTGGCCCCGGCCAATCGGGATCATCGAGTCGACGGATTTCAGGCCGGTCGCCATCGGCTCGTGCACCGACTTGCGCGGGATGATGCCGGGCGCCTTGCTGTCCGCAACGCGGCGTTCCGTGGTCTTGATCGGGCCCTTACCGTCCAGCGGGTTGCCCAGACCGTCGACAACACGGCCCAGCAGCTCGTCACCCGCAGGGACGTCCACGATGGAATTCGTGCGTTTGACCGTGTCGCCTTCCTTGATGTCGCGGTCGGAGCCGAAGATAACCACACCGACATTGTCGCTTTCGAGGTTCAGCGCCATGCCCTGAATGCCGCCTGGGAATTCGACCATCTCACCGGCCTGCACGTTGTCCAGCCCGTAGACCCGGGCGATCCCGTCACCAACGCTCAGCACGCGGCCCACTTCGGCCACTTCGACTTCTTTGCCAAAATTCTTAATCTGGTCTTTCAGGATTGCGGAGATTTCCGCTGCTTGGATTGCCATGTTATCCGGCCTCTTTCATAGAATTCTGCAGGGCGGCGAGCTTCGAGCGGATCGACGTGTCGATCATCTTCGAGCCCACTTTAACGACAAGACCGCCGATGAGGCTTTCATCAACGGCCATATTGAGTTTCACGTCCTTGCCGACCGACTCCTTGAGGGTCTTCGCCAGCTTGTCCTGTTGCGCCTTCGTCAACGCCTTGGCGGCGACCACCTCGGCGGTGACCTCGCCTTTCTCATCCGCAATCATCGCGCGGATTTCTGACACCAGCTGCGGCAACACAAACAGGCGGCGCTTGGACGCCATCAGAGACAGCGTATTGGCAACGGTCGGGGACAGGTTCATTTTCTTGGCAATCGCGTCGATCGCGGCACCTTGTTGCTCGCGCGTGTAAAGCGGCGAGGCGATCAGCGATTTGAAGTCGGCGCTGCTGCCCAGGGCGTCGTCCAGCGCGTCAATGTCCTTCTCGAGCGCAGGCAGCCCCTTGCCCTCTTTCGACAGGTCAAACACAGCTGTTGCGTAGCGCGCTGCGATGCCGGTTGAGATCGATACTGGTTCGGACACGTACACCCTTTCGATTCTTTCGCCCCAATCGGCCCAAAGGGCTTTGTAACAGGGCCGTTGCGAAGGGCTGCATCAACGTGCGCCCTGAAAATCAGGTGCGATGTAGCAAAGCCCCTCGCGCGGCGCAACACATTAGCAACGATTCTGTTAACCCTTGGGCGAAAGGTTCGACGCGCCCTTCTTTTGTTGGCCGATGCCGCCGTGCGACCGATTGTAGCGATATGCGTCAAGCGGGGTTGGCGCTCCCCTCAATCCGCAGCGTCGTTGCAGTGCCGACCGACGACACCAGCAGGGGTCGCACCCGGCGCCCGGAGGGGGGAGACAACTTTGACCGCCCGGCCCCGCGGGCGCGGCGCGTAAACCTGTTTTGTGGCCTCCACCATCAGCACCCCGCCGGCAAACCGGCCGGAGACGCGGCGACCAAACCGCTCCATCATCCGCGCCGCCTTCAACCAGAACCGCCGCTCGCTCGGCGCTGCAAAAAGCGATGCCAAATGCCGCTCCGGCGAGAAATCATGCCGTTTCAACTGCGCCTCCAGCTGGCTCAGCGAATAGGGCCGCCCAAACCCGAATGGCGTGCCGTCGCGCCGCGACCAAAGGCCCGCTCGGTTTGGCACAATAAACAGGGCCCGCCCGCCCGGCGCTAGGACCCGCCAGCACTCCTCCAGCAAAGCAGACGGGTTCTCAGACGTCTCTAAACCGTGCAGCACAATCAGCTTGTCGGCCTGGCCTGGCTGGAGGGGCCACAGGGTCTCCTCGCACAGCACCGAAACATTGGGCATCCCCACCGGCCAATGCATCACCCCTTGCGGGCCCGGCATCAGCGCCACAACCCGCCGGGCATCTTCCAGAAACGGCCGCAATAGGGGGGCCGCGAAACCGAAGCCCACCACCGTCTCTGCGACGGCGGGGGACCAGAATTCCAATACCTGCTCCCGGATGGCGCGCTGCGCGACCCGTCCCAAATTGGTGCGGTAGTAAAATTTCTTCAAATCCTGAACGTCGAGATGCATGTTAAACTCTTAGGGGGTTGCGTCAGGTTGAGCCAGCTACCCAAATATCACAACGCATATAAAAGGTACAAATTCGGTCCCTTGCCAAGAAAACGCCCTAATTCACAAGGAATGTGATGAGAAAGGACTTGAAGGTTGGGAATATAAACCGAACTGTAAGGTCTAAGAGGCAAAGGTGGTCCCTGGGTCCTCGACCCGGAACTGCCCTGATCAAAAAGGAGCGTGGGGTGCCATCATTCTCGGACACTCTGGAAAAAGCCATCCATTCGGCGCTTGCGCAGGCCAATGCGCATCGCCACGAACTGGCGACACTTGAACATCTTCTGCTCGCGCTCACCGACGAGCCCGACGCGGCCAAGGTCATGCAAGCCTGCGGGGTAGATTTGGAAAATCTGCGCGCAACGCTCAGCGATTTCATTGACGAGGAGCTGTCGACCCTCGTCACAGACGTGGAAGGGTCTGAGGCCGTACCGACGGCGGCGTTCCAGCGGGTGATCCAGCGGGCAGCTATTCATGTCCAATCCTCCGGGCGCACCGAGGTAACGGGCGCGAATGTGCTTGTGGCGATATTCGCCGAACGCGAGTCAAATGCAGCATTCTTCCTGCAAGAACAGGACATGACCCGTTACGATGCGGTTAATTTCATCGCCCACGGCGTCGCCAAAGACCCTGAATTTGGCGAGACCCGCCCCGTCAGCGGGTCGACTGATTTCGAGGAAGAGACCAATAGCGACGCGGGCAAGGGCGGCGAGGAACCAAAAGAATCCGCGCTTGCAAAGTATTGCGTCGATCTGAACGCCAAGGCGCGTGATGGCGACGTTGACCCGCTGATCGGACGCGGGAACGAAGTTGAACGCTGCGTGCAGGTGCTGTGCCGCCGCCGCAAGAACAATCCGCTTCTGGTTGGTGATCCTGGCGTCGGCAAAACAGCCATCGCCGAAGGTCTGGCCCATAAGATTGTCGAGGGTGAGACGCCTGAAATCCTGTCACAGACGACGATTTATTCGCTCGATATGGGCGCGTTGCTGGCAGGAACCCGGTATCGCGGCGATTTTGAAGAGCGGTTGAAAGCCGTGATGCAGGAACTCGAAGACCATCCAGACGCGGTGCTTTTCATTGATGAGATTCACACCGTTATCGGCGCCGGCGCAACGTCTGGCGGCGCAATGGATGCATCAAATCTGCTCAAACCGGCCTTGCAAGGCGGCAAGCTGCGCTGCATGGGCTCCACGACCTACAAGGAATTCCGACAGCATTTTGAAAAGGATCGCGCGCTGAGCCGCCGGTTCCAGAAGATCGATGTGGTTGAGCCTTCCGTCGATGACGCGGTTGCAATTCTGAAAGGCATCAAGGTCTATTTCGAGGATCACCACTCCGTCAAATACACGGCGGACGCGATCAAATCCGCGGTGGAGCTGTCCTCGCGCTATATTCACGACCGCAAGCTGCCCGACAAAGCCATCGACGTCATCGATGAAGCCGGCGCGGCGCAACATCTGGTCGTCGAATCCAAGCGTCGCAAATCCATCGGCGTGAAAGAGATCGAGGCCGTCGTCGCTAAAATCGCGCGCATCCCACCAAAAACCGTTTCCAAGGACGATGCAGAAACGCTGCAGGACCTCGAAAAAGCGCTCAAGCGGCAGGTTTTTGGCCAAGATACTGCCTTGGAAGCCCTTGCCTCCGCAATAAAGCTGTCGCGTGCGGGTCTGCGCGAGCCTGAAAAACCCATCGGCAACTATCTCTTTGCCGGTCCGACGGGCGTTGGCAAAACCGAAGCAGCCAAAGCGCTGTCCGACCAGCTCGGCGTCGAACTCATTCGGTTCGACATGTCCGAATATATGGAGAAACATGCGATCTCCCGCCTAATCGGCGCGCCTCCTGGCTATGTCGGTTTTGATCAGGGTGGCCAGCTCACCGACAAGGTCGACCAGAACCCGCATTGCGTGCTGTTGCTGGATGAGATCGAAAAAGCGCACCCAGACGTGTTCAACATCCTGCTGCAGGTCATGGATCACGGCAAACTGACCGACCATAACGGGCGGACCACGGATTTCCGCAATGTCGTGTTGATCATGACGTCCAATGCGGGTGCCGCCGATGCGGCCCGTGCCCCGATGGGCTTTGGCCGCGATCGGCGGGAAGGGGAAGACACCGCCGCTATCGAAAAGCTGTTCACGCCCGAGTTCCGCAACCGGCTCGATGCGATTATTTCTTTCGCGCCTTTGGGCCGGAAAATCATCAACCGCGTTGTCGAGAAATTCGTGCTGCAGCTTGAGGCGCAGTTGATGGACCGCAACGTCACGTTCGAGTTGACTGCCGCCGCCGCAGAATGGCTCGGGGACAAGGGCTATGACGAAAAGATGGGCGCCCGCCCTCTCGCACGCGTCATTCAGGAGCACATCAAAAAGCCACTCGCCGAAGAACTTCTTTTCGGAAAGCTTGCAAAAGGCGGCGTCGTGAAAGTCGGCGTGAAGAAGGGCGAGATCGACCTTCAAATCCTAGAGCCCGAGAAAGCCCGAATAGGTTCCAAGAAGAAGCCACCGCTTCTCACTGCAGAGTAATTGATCAAAAGCCGTCCCAACCCGGGGCGGCTTATTTGCATCACTGCTTCGGAAATACTCTCCAGGAGCCTGCCCGCGTGGCTGAGGACGGAACGTCCTCTAAGAACGCAAAACCAAGGAGGCGGGCGCTAGCCCGTCATTTTGGTAAAAGCGCCCGCCCATTCATTTCTCGGTCAGCTTCAGCTCGATCCGCCGGTTTTGCGCACGGGCCGCAGGCGTGTCTGCGGTATTGATGGGCTGAAACTCCCCAAACCCGTTGGCCGCCAGCCGACCCGGCGGGATACCAAGGGAGCCGCTCATGAATCGCACCACCGACAACGCGCGCGCCTGGCTCAGCTCCCAGTTATCCGCAAACTCACCCTGCCCCGACAAAGGAAGGTTGTCGGTGTGGCCATCGACGCGGATCACCCAGTCTAGTTCCTCGGGGATATCATCTGCCACCCGCAGAAGCAGATCGGCGACCTTGGCAATTTCCGCGCGCCCGGCCCCTGACAGATCGGCACTTGCCGGCTCGAACAGCACTTCGGAGGAGAAAACAAACCGGTCACCCTCGATCCGCACGCCGTCCTGATCACCCAGAAGCTGGCGCAGACGGCCAAAGAATTCCGACCGATAGCTTTGCAGCTCCTTGGCTTCTTCCTCAAGCCGCCGCCGCTCCGCTTCCTCCAGTGCTGCGCGCGCAGCCTGCTCCGCCGCCAGGTTGCGTTGTTCGGAGGCGACCTGCGCCAGCGCCGTGTTAAGCTGCGTTCCCAAGGCGCTGATCTGCACATTGGCCTCGACATCCCGCGCGTCAGCGGCGTCCAGCAACCCTTGCAAAGAGCCCAATTGCGCCCGCAAGGCAGCAAGCTGCTGGTTCAGCGCCTCCACCCGACGCAGGCTTTCCGCGCTGGCCGCCCTTTCATCCGTCAGCGCCTGATTGGCGGTTTCAAGCAACAAGGCACGCTGCTCACTTGCGCTGAGCGCCGTGCTGGCATCGACCTCGGCCGCCCGTTGTGCTGCAAGGGCCGCGACGATCTGCCGGCGCAATTCGGCTTCGCTCAGATCGCGCCCCTCGGTCACCTCCGCCAACTCCGCGGCGAGGGCTGCTTCGCGGGCTTCTGCCGCTGCCAACCGGTCGACCAAAGCCGCCCTGCCGTCATCGGCCACATTGCGGGCCGTCGTCAGCCGGGCCACTTCAAGCTCCAGCGCCTCCACCTCGCCGCGCAGTGCCTCTTGCGACGCCTGCGCGTCAGCGTCCGCCGTCAGGGCGAGCAGCAGCCGCGCGTCAAGGTCATCGCGCGCCGCATTCGCCGCTGCCAGCAAAGTCAGCGTGTCTTCGGCATCCTGGCGCTGTTCCTCAAGGGCCAGCGACATCGCGGTCAGCTCGGCATCTGCGTTCTCAAGCCGTTCACGCAAGGCCTGCGCGGCAGCGGCATCTGCCAGCCGGTCCAGCTCCGCCTGCTCCAGCGCGTCTTCCCGAGAGGTCAGTTCGGCCTGGCGTGCGGCCAAGGCGTCATTTTGGGCAGCGCTCTCCGCCTCAAGGTCAGCAATCAGCGCTTGCAGGGCATCAGTCCGGGCTGCCGCCAGACGGGCAGCTTCCTCGCCAGTGCTGATCTCGTCACGGGCTTGGGCGAGCGCCAACTGCGCGGCTTCCTTGGCGGTAATTTCGCGGGCAAGCCCCGCCTCGATATCGGCGATCCGGGCGACCAGACCTGCATTGCCGTCTTCCGCCTCGCTCAGCGCTTCCCGTGTGTCCTGCAGATTGGCGGCGGCCTCGTCTAACGCGGCCTGGCCCGCGTCACGCTGATTTGTCAGCGTCACGATTTGCCCCTGCAGTTCCCCCTGACGGGACAGAAGGCCCGCGACCTGTTCTTCAAAAGTGGCAATGCGGCTGGATTGTGCCGCGGTCTGCGCGTTAAGAGCGGAGATCAGGGCAGCTTGCTGATCCGCCTCCGCCCGCGCGCTATCAAGCTGGTTTTCCAGCGACGCGCCGCGATCCTGCTCCAACCCAAGCGCATCCGCGAGAGACGCCACCTGCCCCGACAACTCATCAAGTTCGGTATCCTGAGTGGTAATCGTCTCGTTCAGCATGAACTGCACCATCATGAAGATGGACAGCACGAAAACCAGAACCAGCAAAAGAGCCGTCATGGCGTCAACAAAGCCCGGCCAGATATTGGCCTCGAACCGTTGCCCGCTGCGCCGTGTCAGAGCCATGGGTTAGTCCTCATGCGGCGGCCGGTTCGGCGCGGGGCGGGCGGCGGCGGCCGGTCTGATCAGTTGGCGCAGAGTCTGGGTGACCTGGGACAGCTCGCCTCCCAACTGGTTTACGCTGTCCTGCCGGCCTGATTTCAGCTCCTCGAAAATCTTGAGAAGCTGCACATCAATGGAGCGCAACCGCATCCGGCTTTCAGGATCAAGGCCGTCATTCTCGGAATCAAGCTGAGCGATATAGTCCAGCAGCGCTTCTTGGCCGTTGGCGACCCGGTTCAGCGCCTCGGTCGGGTCGATGGCGGTATCAAGTTTTTGGGTCAGCCGGGCGACCGCTCCGGTGATCTCCTTCATCTGGTCATTGGTCTCGGTTCGCGCGGCCTCTCCCTGCATGAAAAGGCCTTGCAAGCTATCAATTTGCTCCACCATATGGTCCAACACCGTGGCAACCACGGATTGGTCGAACCCGCCGCCAGCGCCATCTTCACCCGAGGAAAAACCGACCCGTGTGATGGTCGAAAGCCATTCCTCAAGCTCACGGTAAAACCGGTTCTGGCCGTGACCCGCAAACAGCTCCAACAGCCCCACCACAAGCGATCCAGCGAGCCCCAGCAACGAGGACGCGAAGGCTGTGCCCATGCCCGCCAGCTGGCTTTCCAGCCCGCCGATCAGGTTAGAGAACACTTCCTGACTGGTCTGCCCCTCGCCCACATTGAGCGATTGGATCGTCTCGACCACGCCGGGAATGGTGGTGGCGAGGCCGTAGAAGGTTCCCAAAAGGCCCAAGAAGATCAGAAGGTTGATGATGTAGCGCGTTATATCGCGGCTCTCGTCCATCCGTGTCCCGACCGAGTCGAGGATCGTGCGCGACGAGGTGGAGCTGATCTGCATCCGCGCCCCGCGCGTCCCCAGCAAAGCCGACAGAGAGGCCAGCAATCCCGGCGCACGGTCTTGATGGGCCGCCCCGGCGCGGGCGAAGCGTTCAATCCAGGAGACCGAGGTGAAGAGTTGAAGGACCTGCCAGAAACAGGCGAATACCCCCAGCACGAACACTGTCAGGATCACGCCGTTCAGATAGGGGTTCGCCAAAAAGACGGATGCTACGGACGGGTAAATCAGGTATCCCCCCGCGCCGACCAGCCCGAGGATGACAAGCATCACAATTATCTGCCGCACCGGTTGCGAAAAATGCGCGCTGCGCTCGCGGTCAGACCTGTCCATCGCGGATTCCTTGATTGCCCGTTATCTTCTTATTTTGCCGGAAACATACGGGTGGCATCGTTATTTTGCCACGCTTTTCTGCACATTGAAACCGGGGTGTGGCGGCAGTCCCACCAATGCCCGGACGCGGGCCACCAGCCACGCCATGTCGGGGTCATCCACCCCCATCTGCTGCAGATGCGCGGCGGTATTAAACAAATATTCCGTGTTCGGCCCACGCCCGCCCACGGCGGTGGCGATCACTTGCGCCTGCCGCTCCAGCGTCAAGTCACCGCAATATTGTACGTGGTCCTGGTTGATGATGTAGGCCAGCGCCATGACCTCGCGCCCGTCAGCCAGTTTCAGCGGCACCATATCCTCGTAATAGGCGGATGAGATCAGCTCCCGCTCCCGCAGCATTGCCAGCACCGCGTCGGCCTCCGCGTCCTCGACCCGGAACGCCACGCCGTCGCAGCCCGCATCCGGGGCGACGTCAAGGGCCAGCACCAGCCCCGGCGCCTCCTCCGAGCCGCGGTGATGGATCGACCACATGCAGAACGACCGATGAAACCCCTCAAGCCGGGCCACCACGCTTTCGGCGGGTTTGAAACCGGGGTTCCACAACAGCGAGCCATACCCAAATACCCAAAGGGACGTTGCAACCATGTCTGGTCCTCCTGCAACCGGCCTAGTAAACGAGAACCCGAAGGAAAAGGGAAATCGGCCATCATGCGGAAACTACTGGCATTCATCTGCGTCGCGGCACTTGGCTGGGCGGTGTACTGGTTCATCGGCGCGCAAGGGCATGAACGGGCCTTGGCCCAGTGGCTGGACGACCGCCGCGCGGAAGGGTGGCAGGTTGAATATAGCGACCATAGCGTGCGCGGCTTTCCCAACCGGTTCGACACGACCTTCACCGACCTGTCGCTGACCGACCCTGAAACCGGGCTCAGTTGGCAGGCGCCGTTTTTCCAAATCCTGTCGCTGAGCTACAAGCCAAACCACCTGATCGCCGTCTGGCCGAACGAGCAGGTGATCGCCACCCCGCGCGAGAAATTCAACGTCACGACAGACACGATGCGGGCCTCGTTCAAGGTGAAGCCGTCGCGCACACTGGCCCTCGACAGCGCAAATATCGAGATGGCGCAGGCGGTCATTGCGTCCTCAGATGGCTGGACCGCCGGTTTTGACGCGCTGAACGCGGCCATCCGCAACACGCCTGACACGGGCTCTACCTACGACGTCGCGGCCTCCATCGACCAGTTCCTGCCGGGGGAGCGGGTGCGCAGGCTGATCGACCAGGGCGGCACCCTTCCCGACGAGATCGAGACGCTGCGCTTTGACCTTCAGGCGGCCCTTGCCGCCCCCCTGGACCGCATCGCGTTGGAGACCAACCGCCCCGACATCACCGCAATTACCCTGCGGGAGCTACGCGGCCTTTGGGGCAGATTGGAATTGCGGCTGACCGGGGACGTGACCGTTTCTGATGCCCTGCCGGATGGTGACGTGGCGATCACCGCGCGCAACTGGCGCGACATGCTGGCGCTGGCCGTGGATGCGGGCGCGATGGATGCCGACCTGAAGCCCACTATCGAGCTGGGGCTTGGGCTGCTGGCCCGCAGCTCAGGCAATGAGGACGCGCTGGACGCGACAATCAGCTTCTCCGGCGGGCGGAGCTTTCTGGGGCCAATTCCCATCGGCCCCGCGCCCCGCCTGCAATTGCCCTAGCTAGCGGCAGAACGGGCCAGAGCGGTAGCGCGCCGTGTAAAAATGGAAATGATCAAGGTGAAACCGGTTCGCCTCCGGCCCCAGCACCGTGCCAAACGGCCCGCAAGCCGCGCGATGCGCCTGCCGCAGGATGCGGCCCTGCTGCCGGTTGGGCCAGCCCTTGAGCACCGTGATCGTTTGCCCATTGTTGAGATTGATGGCGGAGATATCGACCGCGCGACCCTTGGCATGCTCTGACAGCCGGCCCGTCTTGGCATTGTTGCGGTTCCGGCACGCGTAGTGTGAGACGACTGTCAATGACCGCACGCCACCGCCTACCCGGCCCACAGCTGGTTTCAGCCCGTTTTTGACCCAGCTTTTCAGCGCCTGCGCCGTACGGCAGTCGATAGTCGGGCGTTGCGACAACCCCACCCCGTCAACCGAGGCCACGCGGACCGGGTTCGCCACCCCACATTGCCCGCGACCGCGGATCGCCGGGATGCTGACGCCTTTGATGGCGGGATCCCCACAGACGGACCCCGCCGCGCTGGTCTGCACGCGGGCGGACTGCGTAACCACGCGGACACGGGGTCGCGGCGTGGGGCGCAGCGATTCCTCTAACCCCGCCACGGATTGGGGCGCAGGCTCGGTTCGGTCAGGGACCGTGTCAGCCACCCGTGGCGACGGGCGCAGCGATTGGTCAGGCGCCGCCGCGCTCAAAGCCAGCGGAAGGGTGACCGCGCAAAGTGCCAGGACCCCGCGCAGCGCTTTCATCTGCCGCGGCCGAAATTGGGCGCATCCGTGTCCTGCCCGGCCTCGACAATACCCCGCCGGATCGCGCGGGTGCGGGTGAAATAGGCATGCAGATGATCACCATCCCCGCGCCGGATCGCCCGCTGCAGGGCGAACAGCTCCTCGGTGAAACGGCCTAAAATCTCTAGCGTCGCGTCCTTGTTGCTCAGGAACACGTCGCGCCACATGGTCGGGTCCGAGGCCGCGATCCGGGTGAAATCCCGAAAGCCCGCAGCGGAATATTCCACGACCTCGCTGTCGGTCACCCGCCCAAGATCATCGGCCACGCCAACCATCGTGTAGGCAATCAGGTGCGGTGCGTGGGAGGTCACGGCAAGCACCAGATCGTGGTGATCGGGCTCCATGAAATCAACGTTGGAGCCGAGCGCCTTCCAAAACCCCTCATATCGCGCCACCGCATCCAGGTCCGCGCCTTCGGGCGTCATCAGGCACCACCGGTTTTCGAACAATGCAGCAAACCCCGAATGCGGGCCGGACTGCTCCGTCCCTGCGACGGGGTGGGCCGGGATGAAATGGACACCGTCCGGCAAATGCGGGGCCACGGCCTCGATCACCGCGCGTTTGGTGGAGCCGACATCGCTGATCGTCGCACCTTCGGCCAGATGCGGCGCGATTTCAGCAGCGACTGCGCCCATGGCGCCGACCGGAACGCAGAGCACGACGAGGTCAGCCCCCGCCACAGCCTCTGCCGCCGTCTCAGCCACCCGGTCGCAAAAGCCCAGCTCCCGCACTGTTTCCCGCGTCTCGGCAGAACGGGCAGTACCCACAATCTCGCCCGCCAGCCCGGCCTCACGCATCTTATGCGCCATTGACGATGCGATCAGCCCCAGCCCAATCAGCGCCACCCGGTCATATATCTGCGCCATCAGCCCTGCCTCTTGAATTCTGTGATCGCAGCCGCCACCCGGCGGCAGGCCCTCTCGTCCCCGATGGTGATGCGCAGGCAATGGGGCAGGTTGTAGCTGCCCACCATCCGGACGATCAGGCCTTTCGATTTGAGATACGCGTCGCAGCCCTGCGCCTCCGCCTCGCTGCTGAAGCGGGCGAGGATGAAATTGCCAAAAGCAGGGTCCGACGGCACACCGATCTTGTCCAGCTCTGCCGCAAGCCACGCGCGCCATTTCGCGTTCTCCGCCCGGCAGCGCGCGGTATAGCCCACATCGCGGACAGCGGCATGGGCAGCCTTCAAGGCGGGGCCGGACAGGTTGAACGGACCACGCAGCCGGTTGAGCGTGTCGATGATGTCCTGCGGCCCGTAGCCCCAACCGATCCGCAAGCCGCCGAGCCCGTAGATTTTTGAGAAAGTGCGTGTCATGAAGACGTTATCGCGTGTGTTGATGATCGACACCCCCGCGTCATACCCCTCCACATATTCTGCATAGGCACCGTCCAGCACCAGCAGGCAGTTTTCTGGCAGGCCGTCTGCCAGCCGTTCGATTTCCGCGTCCGGGATCATCGTGCCCGTTGGATTGTTCGGGTTGGCGATGAAGACCAGCCGGGTCTTGTCGGTGCACCCCGCCAGAAGCGCGTCGACATCCGTGACCCGATCCGCCTCATGCACCGAGACGGGCGTGGCCCCTGCGGCCAGCGCCGAGATGCGATACATCGCAAACCCATGCTCCGTATGTAGCACTTCGTCGCCGGGGCCCGCATAGGCGTAGCAGAGAAACGATATGATTTCGTCCGAGCCGACGCCGCAGATGATCTGCTCCGGCGCCATGTCGTAGACCTCGCCGATGGCCTCGCGCAGGCGTTCATGCTGGGTGGAGGGGTAGACATGCAGCTCCCCCGCCGATTGGCGAAACGCGTCGGACGCGCGAGGGCTGGGGCCAAAAGGGTTCTCGTTGGAGGACAGCTTGACCACATCCGCAACCCCCTCAACAGCAGAGGCCCCGCCCTGGTAAAGCGCGATGTCCATGATGCCTGGCTGCGGTTTCACTGACCTTCCCCCGGATGCCCTGTCGTCGTCCGGTCTTGTGTACCCATCGTCACCGATATTGGAAAGGCCGTCCGCTCGGATAATGGCGCAGAAAATCTTGGAACAGTTTTCAAGAATTTTTTGGGGAAAAATCTCACGCGCTCCGTTCAGAAAAAGCTTTGCGGATCAATGTCGATGGACAGCCGCAGATCGCCCTTCAGCCGCAGCCCGCCCGTCCATTGCGCAAGCGCCGATTGCAGCGGCACCCCTTTGGGCGCTTTGACCAACAACCGGACGCGGTGACGCCCTCTGATCCGTGCAATCGGTGCGGGGGCCGGCCCGAACACCTGCGCTCCGATCCGCTTGAGCGCGGCGTCATTTCGGGCCAGATGGTTGCCCAGATCAAAGACCGGTCCGACCTCCGGCCCCGACAGCACGATCCCCGCCATGCGTCCATAAGGCGGCACGCCTGCCTGTTCGCGTTCGACCGCCTCCGCCCGCCAAAACCCTTCCTCATCGCCCGACAGGATGGCCCGAATGACGGGGTGCTCGGGTTGAAAGGATTGCAGCAGCGCCAGGCCTTTTTTCTCTGCCCGCCCGGCACGACCAGCGACCTGCCGCATCAGCTGAAACGTGCGCTCGGCCGCGCGCAGGTCGGAGCCTTGCAACCCCAGATCAGCGTCAATCACCCCCACCAGCGTAAGCAGCGGAAAGTTATGTCCTTTGGCGACCAGCTGCGTGCCGATGATGATATCGGCCTCCCCCGCCGCGATGCTTTCGATATGGGCCTTCAATTGGCGCGCTGTCGCGTAGTGATCGGACGACAAAACGGAAACGCGGGCCTCGGGGAACAGGGTGCTGACCTCCTCCCCCATCCGCTCCACCCCCGGACCGATCGGGGCCAGCCGGTCTTCGGCCTCGCAATGGGGGCAGATGGTCGGCATCGGTTTCGTCTCGCCGCATTGGTGGCACATCAGCCGCTTGAGGAACCGGTGCTCCACCATCCGCGCGTCGCACTGCTCGCAACCAATCTGATGGCCGCAGGCCCGGCACAGGGTCACAGGCGCATAGCCCCGCCGGTTGAGGAAAATCAACGACTGCTCGCCGCGTTCGATCCGCGCCGCGATCTCCCGCTGCAATGTGGGGGAGACCCAGCGCCCGCCAGGCAGATCCTCACCGCGCATGTCGATGGCGCGCATCTCGGGCAGGACGGCGTCGCCAAAGCGCGAGGTCAGCAGCGCGCGGCGATATTTCCCGGCCTCCGCATTGGCCCAGCTTTCCAGCGACGGGGTGGCCGAGGCCAGCACCACCTTTGCCCCACATAGCGAGGCGCGCAGGACGGCCATGTCGCGGGCGTTGTAAAGCACCCCGTCCTCCTGCTTGTAGGAGGTGTCATGCTCCTCATCGACGACGATCAGGCCCAAATCGCGGTAGGGCAAAAACAGCGCGGAGCGGGCGCCGACCACCAGTTCCGCCCCGCCTTCGCCCACCATGCGCCAGACCCGTCGGCGTTCGGTCATGGTCACGCCCGAGTGCCATTCAGCCGGCCGCGCGCCAAAACGCACCTCTACCCGCGTCAGAAATTCCGAGGTCAGCGCAATCTCGGGCAGCAGCACCAAAGCCTGCCGGCCCCGTTTCAGGCAATCCGCGACGGCCTCCAAATACACCTCCGTTTTGCCTGACCCGGTAACACCTTTCAGCAGCGTCGTCGCATAACCGTCCCCGTCATTGAGCGCCGCCACCGCCGCGGACTGATCATCGGTCAGGGGCTTTGACGGGCGGGACGGATCAAGCGGCGGGAAGGGCAGATCGCGGGGGCTTTCCTCCTCCGCCACGGCGCCCTGAGCCACCAAGCCTTTGACGACCGACCCGCCGACGCCCGCCATTTCCGCCAGCTCTTTGAGGGTGAACGACAGCCCGCCGAACTCCTCCAGTACGGCCAGCACTTTGTTGCGTGCCGGCGTCATGCGATCAGGCGCACTATGGCCCATCCGGTAAATCTTGCGCATCGAGGGCGGGTCGCCCAAACCCGGCGAGCGTGTCGCCAGCCGCAGCATCGCAGGCAAAGGTGTCAGGGTGTAGGCCCCGGCTTTCTCCAGAAATTCGGTCATTTCCTCGCGCATGGGCGGGACATCGAGCACCCGGATGACGGAACGGGTCTTGGCATAGTCCCAATCCCCCTTGCCGGGCCCCCAGACGACGCCCAGCACCTTGCGCGGCCCCAGAGGCACCTCGACAAAAGCCCCAAGAAAGCAGCCGCCTTCGGGGGCCTTGTAGT
This sequence comes from uncultured Litoreibacter sp., assembly GCA_938030665.1. Lineage (GTDB taxonomy): Bacteria > Pseudomonadota > Alphaproteobacteria > Rhodobacterales > Rhodobacteraceae > Litoreibacter. The sequence goes on from CALHHY010000037.1 coordinate 17,215, forward strand.
CCAGCACCCGGTCCAACGGCTGGGTTGTCAGCACGCCGACCAGATCGCCCTGATTGAAAAATCCTGTGCCCATTTGCCTTTGACCGTTTGCTCTTGCCCGCAGCTTTACGGTAAAGGCGGACCTAACCAGACCGCAACGGCAACTGAAAGGCTACCCACATGAAATTTTTCGTAGATACCGCCGAGATCGACGACATCAAGGAGCTGAACGCCTTGGGCATTGTCGATGGTGTCACGACAAACCCGTCGCTGATCGCAAAATCGGGCCGCGACATTCTGGAAGTCACCAAGGAAATCTGCTCCATCGTGGACGGCCCCGTCTCGGCTGAAGTTGTCGCCACCGAGGCCGACGCGATGATTGCCGAAGGGCGCAAGCTGGCCAAGATCGCAGACAATATCGCGGTCAAAGTGCCGCTGACCTGGGACGGGCTGAAGGCCTGCAACGTGCTGACCAACGAGGGCAATATGGTCAATGTCACGCTCTGCTTCAGCGCAAATCAGGCGCTGCTGGCGGCGAAAGTGGGCGCGACCTTCATCTCCCCCTTTATCGGGCGGCTGGATGACCTGAACCTCGACGGGTTGGAGCTGATCGCCGATATCCGCGAAATTTACGACAATTACGGGTTTGAAACGCAGATCCTTGCGGCCTCCATCCGGTCGGCCAACCACATGTCCGATTGCGCCAAGATCGGTGCCGATGTGGCAACCGCGCCGCCCGCCGTGATCAAGAAAATGGCCGATCACGTTCTAACGGATAAGGGGCTGGACGGTTTCCTGAAAGACGCGGCGAAAGCCAATATCAAGATCGTCTGACCCACGCGGATGTGAGACAGATGCCTCCGCCGGCCCAAGACAGGGCGGGGGCGCTTCTGCTATAAAGCCCCATACGTGACAGGAGCGTGCCGTGGCAAAAAAGCGAAAGCAAACCCCGAAAAAGTCCAAGCAGCGCGGCGCTACCCAGCAGCCGCAGCAATCCAACGCGGCAAAGGCGCAATCGCGCCGGGCCATGCTGCAATATGGCGGGCTGGGCGCGGTCTTGTTGCTGGGCGGCGGCTATTTCGGCACCCGTGCGCTGCAGGCCTCGATCGCGGAGACGGACCTGACCCGCGTCGGTCAAGGCACCCCGGCGGTCGTCCAAATCCATGACCCAGGCTGCCCCATCTGCAACAAGCTGCAGAAAGAGGCCCGCAAGGCCCTTGATGCGATGGATGGCGACCAGCCTGCTTATCTGGTGGCCAATATCAAAACGCTGGAAGGCTCGACCTTCGCGGCCAATTACGGCGTCCCCCATGTCACCCTGCTGACCTTCGATGGCGAGGGGCAGCTGGTCGACACATTGCGCGGCGCGCGTGAGGCGGCAGAGCTGACCACCGCCTTTGAATCGCTGATGCGGCGTGATGCGCGCAGCTAAAGACGAGATTTGCTTGATTTTGTGGCAACCATGCTAAACTAAACGGCATGAGCGGTTTATTAGCACTTTTAGACGACGTGGCGGGTATCGCCAAAGTCGCGGCGGCTTCCGTCGATGATGTTCTGGGTCAGGCGGCGAAGGCCGGGGCCAAGGCAGCCGGGGCGGTAATTGACGACGCCGCCGTCACTCCGAAATATGTGCAGGGCTTTCAGCCTGCGCGGGAGTTGCCCATTGTTTGGCGCATCGCCCGCGGGTCGATCAAGAACAAGCTGATCTTTCTGCTGCCCATAGGGTTGCTGCTCGCCAATTTCGCCCCGTGGATCATTACGCCCTTGTTGATGATCGGCGGCGCTTATCTTTGTTTTGAGGGGGCGGAGAAGGTGTATCACCTGTTTGTCCCGCACCATCACGACGCGGATGAACCCGTGGACCTGAAGAAAGACCCTGCCCATCTGGAAGAAGAGAAGGTCGCGGGGGCCATCAAGACAGATTTCATCCTGTCAGCCGAGATCATGACCATCGCCCTGTCCGAGATCCCGCAAAGCAACATCTGGATGGAGGGGGCCACCCTTGCAGCCGTCGCCGTGGGGATTACCGTGGCGGTTTACGGCTCCGTCGCGCTGATCGTGAAGGCCGATGACGTGGGGCTGCTGATGTCCGAGAAAGGGCGGCTGGCGAGTACCCGCGCCCTTGGTCGCGGCATCGTCAAGGCCATGCCGGGTTTTCTGAAACTGCTGATGATCGTGGGCACGGCGGCCATGTTGTGGGTCGGGGGCTCCATCGTGCTGCACGGGGCGGAGGTGATGGGCGCACCATGGCTTTACGACACAATCCACCACATTGCCGAAGCGGCCGCCTATCAGGTCAATGTCGCGCAGGGCTTCATCAAATGGGCTGTGACCGCCGCGCTGGACGGGGTATTCGGCCTGATCCTTGGGCTGATCCTGATCCCCATTGCCGGCAAGGTGCTGATCCCTGCCTGGTCCGCTTTGCGAGGCCGGAAGACGAGCCACGGCTGACCCAAGGCCTCTGCCACCGCCCACATACCTGCCCCTTCGCATTTCTGCGTGAACTTGCATCATTGACCGGCTATAGTCTTGCCAGCACGAACACCGTCAAGAATCCGTAAGAGGACGCAGGATGAGCGAGCAGGCCGAAGCGCTGGAAAAAATCCGTCAACAAATCCTTGATGACCCCGCGGTCATTCTGGAAGATCAGGACGTGATGAAGGCGCTCATCACCACCAATGAACGCGCCCTTGGCGGCAATATTGTCGACCTGCGCGGCATCGCGATGGAGCGGTTGGAGCGGCGGCTGGACCGGCTGGAAGACACACACCGCTCCGTCATTGCCGCGGCTTACGAGAACCTCGCCGGCACCAACCTGATCCACAACGCGGTCATCAAGATGCTGGAGCCCACCGACTTCACGGCCTTCCTGCAAAGCCTGTCAGGCGAGCTGCTTGAGGTGCTGCGCGTCTCCCGCATGCGGCTGATTTTGGAAAGCGCGGAGCATGAACAGGCCACGATCGGCTACGGCGACGTGCTGTCGATTGTCGAGCCGGGGGCGATTGACCACTACATCACTGCGGGGCGCAACGTCACCATCCGTCCCGTCACCCTGCGGCAAGTCTCGCCCGCCTCACCGGATGTCTATGGCGACAACGCGGCGCATATCAAATCTGAGGCGCTGTTGAAGCTTGATCTGGGCAAGGGGCGCCTGCCGGGGCTGTTGATCATGGGGTCCGAGGACCCGCAACAGTTTCGCGCCAATCAGGGCACCGACCTACTGGCGTTTTTCTGCAGCGCGTTTGAACGCGCCATGCGGCGATGGCTGGCCTGATTTCACCCGCCGCGCGCGACAGTCTGGAAGGATGGCTCGCGCATCTGGCAGCAATTGACGGCGTCGCCGCCAACACGCTGGAGGCATACCGCCGCGACGTGGCAGGTTTTCTGGCCTTCATTGCCACACATTTCGGCCAGCAAACCGGGCTTGCCCCCCTGCGCGGCCTTAAACCTGCCGATATGCGCGCCTGGATGGCGCATGAACGTGGGCGCGGTGTGCAGGCCCGGTCGCTGGCCCGCCAGGTTTCAGCCGTAAAAACCTATTTCCGCTGGTTGTCGGAACGCGACGGGTTCGACCCCACGGCAGTGCTGGCCACCCGCTCTCCCAAATTTCAAAAAAAACTGCCGCGCCCCCTGGCGCGCGACGCGGCAAAGGCCGTGATCGCAACCATTGAAACCCAGTCGCTGACAGACTGGGTCGCCGCCCGCGATGTAGCTGTTGTGACGCTGCTATATGGCTGTGGGCTACGCATCTCGGAGGCGCTGAGCCTGCGCGGCGCGGATGCCCCCATGCCGCGGGTCCTGCGGATCCGGGGGAAGGGTGACAAGGAACGGGTGGTCCCAGTTCTTGATGCCGCCTGCGCGGCAGTAGACCGCTACACCGCCCTCGCCCCGTTCGATCTGGAAGACAGTGCGCCGCTTTTTCGCGGGGTCCGCGGCGGAGCGCTGTCGCCCCGGTTGATTGCCAAGGCGATGGAAAACGCACGCCACCAGCTGGGTCTGCCCGCCACCGCCACCCCGCACGCGATGCGCCATTCCTTCGCCACCCACCTGCTGGAAGCCGGCGGCGATCTGCGCGCGATACAGGAACTGCTGGGCCACGCCTCGCTCAGCACCACTCAGGCGTACACGGCGGTCGATACTGCCCAGCTGATGGAGGTCTATGCCCGCGCCCATCCCAGAGGATCCGGCTAGCTCACGGCATTGTGTACAATTGTAGACTGACACATGTGGCTTTTTGCCCACGCGATTGCGACACAGAGACTGGGAACACTCAGGAGATAGCCAACATGAAATTCCGCACGATTCTGGCAGCCGCCGCGATAGCCGGTGTGTCGATGACCGGCAGCGCCTTCGCCGCCGATTGCGCAACCGATGTCGAGGACGCATTTGACCTTGAAGGCGCCGCCATGGACGAAATCTACGCCTGCATAAAAGACAAGCTGATCGAGGGTTACCAGAAAGGTGACAACGAGGTTGCAGCCGTCTACCGCGATTGGGCCCCCACTCAGATTCGTCCCGCAGTCGCAGGCCCGCATGGCAACCGCGCGCTGAACACTTTCGCCAATGACATCGCCGCCGAGCAATACCTCAAGTTCGAGGAAGAAGGCGTCGTGATGCCGGCAGGCTCGGTCCTGGCCAAGGAATCCATCCGCATCAACACAAAGAAGAACATCGCCCAGTCCGGGCCACTGTTCATCATGACCAAAGGCGAGGCCGGTGCCGCGCCTGATGCCAATGACTGGATTTATTCGGCCGTGCAGCCAAACGGCAAGCCGATGAAGATCAAGCAAAGCTTCTGCCATAACTGCCATTCCGGCTTTGCCGATCAGGGCGATCTTGGCTACCCGCTGGAGGATGTGCGCGTCTCCAATTGAGCGAACGCATCGCCACATTAACCAAACCCCCGCCACCTCGCCGGCGGGGGTTTTTCGTGGGCAAGCGCGACGTGGCTTTGCGTTGCATCGCTGCGCATTATCCGCCATGACGGGGTGATGACACCGCAACTTAAAGCCTTAGCCGTCCACCTTTTCACCGCAACCGGCGCCGTTTTTGCCATGTTGGCCATGCTGGCCGCGATAGACAGCAAATGGGCGTTGATGTTTCTATGGCTGGTGGTGGCCTTCGGGGTCGATGGCATCGACGGACCATTGGCGCGCAAATATGACGTCAAACAATACGCCCCTCAGTTTGACGGGGTGCTGCTTGACCTCATCATCGACTACCTGACCTACGTCTTCATCCCCGCCTTCGCCCTGTTCAAATCCGGGCTGTTCGAGGGGTGGACGGGTTGGTTCGTGATCATCGTCATCACCTTCGCCTCGGCCATGTATTTCTGCGACACGCGCATGAAAACGAAGGATAACTCCTTCTCCGGCTTTCCGGGGTGCTGGAACATGGTGGCCGTCGTCGTCTTCGCGCTGGAGCCCAACTTCTGGATCATCCTCGTGCTGGTCTCGGTCTTGGCCCTGGCAATGTTCCTGCCGCTGAAATTCGTCCACCCCGTCCGCACGGAGCGGTGGCGCAACCTGACCCTGCCCATGGCGCTTGGATGGACCTTCTTCGCGGGCTGGGCGGCTTGGGTGAATTTCGACCCGCAAAGCTGGGCGCATTGGGGGCTTGTCGTGACCTCTATCTACCTGCTTTTTGCCGGCATCGCGCAGCAGGTGATCCCTGAACGCAGCGCCTAGATCAAAAGCCCTGCAGCCCCTTCAAGGCGCAGCAAAGTAACCTTGGTCTCGACCCCGCCTTTGCCTGAAAAACCCGTAAGCCCTTTGGCCCCCATCACGCGATGACATGGGATCATGATAGGGATCGGGTTCGCCCCGCAGGCCTGTCCAACGGCCTGCGCTGGCACGCCCAGTTCCGTGGCAATCTCCCCATAGGTGCGGGTGTAGCCAAACGGGATGGCCAGCATTGCCGCGCAAACGTCTTGCTGAAATTGCGTGCCTTTGACGTTGAATGGCAGTTTGAAACGCTCCAGTTGGCCCGCGAAATAGGCTTCAAGCTGGGCGACCGCGTCGGACAGTAACGGCGTCATGGCGGCCCCGCCTGCAGGGCTCCAATCGAGCTTGGTGATCGCCTCACCCTCCTGCCAGACCGTCAATGGCCCGACCGGCGATGCAAATCCCGCCCTCATTTCAGCGCCAACCGGATGGGGCCACGCGCCGCGTGCAGGCCAACGGCCACGCTTTTCTGCCGGGTCTCGATCTGCGGCATGGCGGCGGCCACCTTGCGGATCACCGGCATTAACGGGCGCCAATCAGAAGCGAGCATCCGGGCAACCTCCGACGGGCAGAGGCTTTTGTCCCGCCCCCGTTCGACCGCAAAGGCCAGAATGGCCCCCGCGATCTGTTCCTCATCAGCCGACCGCGTCATTGCACCGCGCGCAGGTGCCGGGGTTCTGGTGGCTGCCGACATCGGGCAGGATTTTCCAGCACCGCTGGCATTTCTCGCCCTCCGCCTTGGCAAAGACCACCGCGACGTCGGTGGCATCATCCAGCCGGAACGCCTTGGCCGGCGCCGGGTCAGTCGACACGGTGATGTCGGAAGTGATGCACATGTCGTCAAAATTGACGGAAGACAGAACAGCCTGTGCCTCCGGCGTGACATGTACAACAGGCGCGGCCTCAAGGGAGGAGCCGATGACCTTCGCCGTCCGCTCAACCTCCAACGCGCCGGTCACCACGCGGCGCACCGCGCGCACTGTGGCCCATTTCGCGGCAAGGTCCGCGTCGCGCCATGCATCAGGGGTGTCGGGGAAATCCACGAGATGCACGGAGGAGCCGTCCTGCCCGAAGCGTTCCAGCCAGATTTCTTCGCAGGTGAAGACCAGGATCGGCGCCAGCCAGGTGGTCAACCGGTGGTAGAGCAGGTCCAGCACCGTGCGCGCCGCCCGCCTGCGCGCCGTATCCCCGTCGCAATAAAGCGCGTCTTTGCGGATGTCGAAATAGAAGGCTGACAGGTCCACAGTGGCAAAGGTGAACACCGCCTGAAACACGCCCTGGAAGTCGAACTTGGCGTAGCCCTCGCGCACCGTGTCATCCAGTTCCGCCAGACGGTGCAGCACCCAGCGTTCGAGTTCCGGCATATCTGCGGCCGCGACCCGGTCGCCTTCCGTGAAATCGGATAGTGAGCCCAGCATGAAGCGCATCGTGTTGCGCAGCCGCCGGTAGCTGTCAGCCACCCCTTTCAGGATCTCGTCGCCGATCCGCTGGTCGACGGTGAAATCCGTCTGCGCCACCCAAAGCCGCAGGATATCCGCGCCATATTGCTTGACCACCTTTTCAGGCACCACGGTGTTGCCGATGGATTTGGACATCTTCATGCCCTTCTCATCCAGCGTGAAGCCGTGGGTCACCACATTGCGGTAAGGCGCGCGCCCCGTCGTGCCGACCGATTGCAACAGGGAGGAATGGAACCAGCCGCGGTGCTGATCGGTCCCCTCCATATAAACGTCGGCGATGCCGTCTTCCGTGCCGTCCTCGCGGTCGCGCAGCGTGAAGGCGTGGGTGGAGCCGGAATCGAACCACACATCAAGGATATCCATCACCTGCTCATAGGCATCGGGGTCAACGATGCCTGACAGGAACCGCTCCTTCGCGCCGTCCTTGTACCAGGCATCCGCACCCTCGACCTCGAACGCCTCAAGGATGCGGGCGTTAACCTCGGCGTTGCGCAGCAGGTAGTCGTCATCGGTGAAGCCTGCGCCCTTCTTCGTGAACACGGTCAGCGGCACGCCCCAGGCGCGTTGACGCGACAGCACCCAATCGGGACGCGCCTCCATCATCGAATAAAGCCGGTTGCGCCCCGATTGCGGGGTCCAGTTCACATTGTCGATCTCGGTAAGCGCGCGCTGACGGATTGTGGTGCCGAACTGGTCCTGACCGTCGCCAACCGGTTTGTCGATGGCGGCGAACCATTGCGGGCGGTTCAGCCGGATCACCGGCGCTTTCGACCGCCACGAATGCGCGTCCGACAAGGTGATACGGCGCGACGCCAGCAGCGCCCCGTGCTCGATCAGCTTGGCATTGACGGCCTTGTTCGCCCCGCCGGGCTTGCCGTTTGGCTTGATGATCACCTCCCCCGCGAAGAACGGCAAATCCGCCCGGAAGGAGCTGTCATCAAGGATGTTATAAGTCATCTCCAACCCGTGCTTGACCCCGACGGCGTAGTCATCATCGCCGTGGCTGGGGGCCGTATGCACGAGGCCCGTGCCCGCATCATCGGTGACGTGGTCGCCGGGATAAAGGGGGACGTCATAGTCCCATTCGCCATTTGCACCTTCTGCCCCGCAAAGGGGATGCGCGCAGGTAAGGGCGGCGAGTTGATCGGCGGTGACTTTACCCAGCCGGCGATACATCCCCTCCTCGAGCCGTGCGAGGGCGAGCACCTCCTCAGCCATGGCGTCGGCAATGATGTAGCGGTCGCCGATCTGCGCCCAGCATTCCTCCGGCCGTCCGGTGACCTCATAAAGCCCGTAAGCGATGCCGGGGCCAAAGCAGACGGCGCGGTTCTGCGGGATGGTCCAGGGCGTGGTGGTGAAGATGACAACGGTGCAGGCCCCAAGGTCGCCCACACCTGCCACCACCGGAAACTTCACCCAGATCGCTTCGGTCTGGCGGTCGTGATATTCCACCTCCGCCTCGGCCAGCGCGGTTTTCTCCACCGGTGACCACATCACAGGCTTGGAGCCCTGATAGAGCGTGCCGTTCATCAGGAATTTCTGGAACTCCTCCGCAATGACCCGTTCGGCATGGAAATCCATCGTCAGATATGGTTTATCCCAAGCTCCGGTAACGCCAAGGCGCTTGAACTCCTCGCGCTGGATATCGACCCAGCCGGCGGCAAAGTCGCGGCATTCCTGACGGAACTCCACCAGATCAACCGCATCCTTGTCGCGGCCTTTCTGGCGGTATTTCTCTTCGATCTTCCACTCAATGGGCAAGCCGTGGCAGTCCCAGCCGGGGATGTAGCGGCTTTCAAACCCCATCATCTGGTGAGAGCGGACGATGATGTCCTTGATTGTCTTATTCAGCGCGTGGCCGATATGCAGATGCCCGTTCGCATAGGGCGGGCCGTCATGCAGGGTGAAGGGGGGGCGGTTGTCGGCCTTGCCCTTCTCGCGCAGCTTTTCGTAGACGCCCATTTCGGCCCAGCGTTGCAGCCAGCCCGGCTCCCGGTTGGGCAGGCCCGCGCGCATCGGAAAATCGGTCTTGGGCAGGTTCAGCGTGTCTTTGTAATTTACCTCAGGGGTGTCGGCGCACATCTTGGGCGTCCTTTATCTCGTCTTTTCGGGGGATGTCGAAAGGGGCGGTGCGAGCGTCTCAAACACCTGTGTCCCGGCGTTCATCTCTGTCAGAGCGCCGGGGATATAATTCGAGCGATGATGATGCAAAGCGTCGTCATGCCCTTGCTATAGCGCCGCCCGGCGGCAGGGTCCAGTGCCGCATTGCCATCGGGCGGCTGGTCGGGTTTATGGCGGGCATGGCAAGATCCATTGGCATCATCGGGGCGGGGATCGGCGGGCTGGCGGCCGCCGCTTTGCTGGCGCGCGACGGCTGGCAGGTCACCGTGTTTGACCGCTTTGCCGCGCCGCGCCCTGTGGGTTCCGGCCTTGTGATCCAGCCCGTGGGGCAGGCCGTGCTTGACGCTATGGGGGCCGGTGACGCCGCGCGCGCGAAAGGGGCGCGCATCATCCGCATGCTGGGCCATGAGGCGCGCAGCAAGGCCCGCGTGCTGGACGTCTGGTATGACCGCAAGGGCGCTGGCGTGACCTACGGCCTTGCCATCCACCGCGCGAGCCTGTTCGACGCCGTGCTGGATGCCGCTCTTTCGGCCGGTGCCGTTTTGCAGTCCGGGCTTGAGGTCACGCGGATCGCGGGCGCCTGCGTGGCATTTGCCGACGGCACGATGGCCGGCCCTTTCGATTTGCTAATCGACGCCTCCGGGGCTGGCAGCGCTTTGTCGGGCCTGAACGCCAAAGCGCTGCCCTACGGAGCCATCTGGGGCACCGTACCGTGGCCCGACACCGCCCTCCCCACCAACGAGCTGCGCCAGACCTACCGCCGCGCGGACCGGATGATCGGGCTGTTGCCCTGCGGCAGCCTGCCCGGCTCCGACATGCCGCAAGCCGCGATTTTCTGGTCGCTGCCACGTGACGGCCACGCTGCGTGGCGCGAAGCCGGGCTGGACCGATGGAAGGAGGAGGCGCGCGCGCTTTGGCCCGCCTTCGCCCCCTTCCTTGAGACCATCAGCGACCCTGACCAGATGACCATGGCGCGCTACAGCCATGGCACGCTGCGCAAGCCCTTTGGCGACCGGCTGGCAATCATCGGGGACAGCGCGCATCGCGCCAGCCCGCAGCTTGGCCAGGGCGCCAATATGGCGTTGTTGGACGCGATGGCACTGCGGGAAGCGTTGCGGCAGGAGCGCGACATTCAAACTGCGCTGCTGCATTACGCGCGGGCGCGGCGGGCGCATGTCTGGATTTACCAGACCATGTCCTGGGCCTTCACGCCGCAATATCAGTCAGATTCCTATTGGCTGCCCAAGCTGCGGGATCACCTGCTGTTCCCGCTCAGCCAAGTGCCGCCGATGCCGCGTCTACTGACACGGTTGGTCTGCGGTACGATGGTGCCGCCGCTGGGATCGCTTGGCGAGGGCTAGTCCTTCATCCCCGGGAAAAGCCCCACCAGCGCGCGTTTCACCAGATTGGTGACCGACGGTTTGCGCGCTGCAATGAAGGGCAGCGGGCGGCAGACTTCAATGGCGGCAAGGCCCACGCGGGCGGTCAGGGCGCCGTTGATCACCCCTTCCCCAAACCGGCGGGAGATGCGGCTGAGCACCCCGCCACCCGCGACGGAGCCAATCAGGTCATCGCCAACAGCCACGGCGCCCGTGGCCACCAGATGGGTCATCACCGCCTTGGTCAGCCGCCAGTTGCCAAGCGTGCCGGACCTGCCGCCGTAAATCTCCGCGATGCGGCGGATCATGCGCAGGTTGGCGGTCAGCGCCGTGATCAAATCTGCCAGTGCCAGCGGCACAATGGCGGTGACGGTGGCGACCTGGCGGGCGGCGGCCTCCACTTCCCGGCGGGCGGCGTCGTCCAGCGGGGTCAGCAGATGGGTTTCGACTTGCCCCAACACCGCCTCCGCCTCGAAATTATCGCCGTCGCGCCGGTCGAGCGTGGCACGCGCCGCGTCCAGTTCGGGCCGCGCCTTGTAAAGCGCCACGATCCGCGCACGCGCATCCCGTGCCGCGCTCAGATCCTGGCCTGCAATGGCGGCCTCCGCCTCGACACGGACGCTGTCAATGCGCTTGAGCCGCACCAGCGCTAGCCATTCCCGCCCCGCCACCAGCAGCAGCGCCAGACAAAATGCCGCCGTCAGACCAAGGGCTACATAGCCCAGCACCGGGTTTCGGGCGACCAGATCGGTCACAAAGCTCCATGCCGCGACGGAGGCCACAAACCCCAGAAGTACCACCAGTGCCGACCAGAAAAACCGTGTGAGCCGGGACGGGCGGCGGGCGGCCAGCCGGGTCAGCGTTTGCATCGCCTGCCCTGTGGGCGGGGTCATGTCCGTGTCTGGGATTGCGGGGGCCGTCGCCGGGGTCAGCTTGGGCGCGTCCTCGGGTTTTGTGCCCGTGTCAGCTGCCTCGCCCTCCAGTTCAAACAGCACCGGGCCTTTTGCGGGACCGCTCATACCAATCTGTCTCCAATCAGAAATTCCGCTGCCTTGTCGAGGCGGATATGGGGCGGCCCTTCGCCGGGGCGCAGCTCAATCTCCGCCGGAGCGAAGGACATGACCGCGTAGTCCGCATCGAGCCATTTGATATCGCCGTCGCGGGCCGGGCTGATCAGCTTGCCGGGGTCACCCGGCAGCTCGCCAGGGTAGAACGCGGCCTCCTTCCCGGTCTCAAGCAGCCGCCCGCGGACAACGCCCAGCTTTTCGCCCTCATGCGGCATGTCCAGCTCCACCGTGGCGCGCAGGGAGGCGATGGCCATGGCGCTGGTCTTGGCACCGGCGAAATCCGCGCGGTCCTTGGCCTCCCGCAGCAGCGCCTCCATGATCGCGGTCAGCTTAGCGTGCTGGCGGTGATGCAGGTGGTCGGCCTTGGTGGCGGCGAAGAGGATTTTTCCCACCTTCTTGCCGAAAAGGATCGAGCCCAGCCAGCTGCTTTGACCCGGCCGGAACGCGCCCAGAATATCGGCCATGGACTGCCTGAGCGCATCAAGCGCCTGTGGCCCCGCATGGATCGCGCCCAAGGCGTCGATCAACACGACCTGCCGGTCAATGCGGCTGAAATGGTCGCGGAAGAACGGCTTGATTACCTTGGATTTATAGGCCTCGAACCGCCGCTCGAATTCGCGGTGCAACGACCCGCGGGGGCGGGTGTCGGGTGCGGGCAAAGGCGCGAAGGTCAACACGGGGGAGCCTTCCAGATCTCCCGGCAGCAGGAACCGGCCCGGTGTCGCGTCCGAAAACCCGGCCTCCCGGATCACGTGCAAATAGTCGGTATAGGCAGCGGCCAGCGCCTGCGCCTCGGGCTCTGCCAGCTTGGCGGCGGGATCGGTCTTCTCCAACAGCGCCCGATAGGCGGCGGAGGCCTCGCGCGTTTCCGCCCGGCGCAGGCTTTCCTGTGACCATTCTGCGTAGCTTTGATCCAGCAGCCCCAGATCAAGCAGCCATTCGCCGGGGTAGTCAACGATATCCAGATGCACGGTGCGCGGCCCCGAAAACGTGCCGATCAACCCGCCGGGCTGGACTTTCAGCGACAGGCGCAGCTCTGATATGGTGCGGGTGCTTTCGGGCCAATGCGGGTCGGGGCCGGTCATGGCGTCCAGATGCCGCTCGAACTCGAACCGGGCGATGGTGTCGTCGGGCTGCGGGCGCAGATAGGCGGTTTTGATATTGCCATGCGCAGCACCCTGCAGCTGCGGCATGCGGCCCCGGTCCATCAGATTGGCGATCAGCGAGGTGATGAACACCGTCTTGCCGGCCCGGCTAAGCCCGGTGACACCAAGGCGGATTGTCGGCTCGAATACGCCGGTGACCGTTGAGCTGGCCTCCTCGATGGTGCGGGCGACCCCGTCAACTATGTCATTGATAATCACGCCACACCCATTTCTTGCCTTGCCGTCATACATAGGGCGGCGAGGGGCCGCTGTGTAGGGGCTTGGTTTGCCCCCCGCTTCGGGATATGCGGGGAAAATGCCCAGATACGCCTTCAAGATCGAATATAACGGCGCGCCGTTTAACGGCTGGCAGCGCCAAACGGCGCAACCCACGGTGCAGGGCGCCATCGAGGACGCGCTGCGCAAATTGCAACCCGGTTTCGAGACGATCGCCGCCGCCGGGCGCACCGATACCGGGGTTCATGCCACCGCACAGGTTGCCCACGCGGATTTGGAGCGCGACTGGGATCCGTTCAGGCTGAACGAGGCGTTGAACTACCATCTGAAGCCGCTGCCCGTGGCTGTCTTGGAGGTTGCACGGGTGGCGGGTGACTGGCACGCGCGCTTCTCCGCGACGGAGCGACGGTATATGTTTCGCCTTGTCGCCCGCCGCGCGCCGCTGGCCCATGATCGGGGGTTGGTCTGGCACATCAACTACCGGCTGGACGCGCAGGCCATGCAGGAGGCGGCTGAAATGTTGGTTGGAAAGCATGACTTCACCACGTTCCGGTCGAGCATTTGTCAGGCGGCCTCCCCCATCAAAACGCTGGACGAGGCCCGGTTGGAGGTACTGACCCGCGACTATGGGGAGGAATACCGCTTCTATTTCCGCGCGCGCTCTTTCCTGCATAACCAGATCCGCAGCTTCGTGGGGTCGCTGGTGCAAGTGGGCTCGGGCACTTGGCCGCCCGCTCAGATGGCCGGGGCGTTGGAAGCCCGCAATCGCGCCGCCTGCGGTCCCGTTTGCCCGCCGGAGGGGCTGTATCTGGCGGGCGTTTCCTACGAGGACGACCCCTTTACCGGAGCTTTCGATGCGCGGGCCTGAGCTGAACGGGTTCGATCCGAAGTGGCACGATGTGCCGCATTACATCAACGGCATCACCCATGAGATTTGGGAAGAACGAAAGATTGGCACGCTGAAGCAATATTACGGCGAGGGGCTTGTCGTGCGCTCCCCGGCCTCCGTCGTGAAAGGCAATGACGGCATCATCGCCGCAACCATGGAAACGCTGGCCGAATTTCCCGACCGCCAGCTTTTGGGCGAAGACGTGATCTGGTGCCCCGCCCCGCACGGCTTCTTGTCGTCTCACCGGCTGATCTGCACCGCAACCCATTCCGCGGCCGGGGCCTACGGGGCGCCTACGGCGCGCGCCCTCAGCTACCGCATTCTGGCGGATTGCTATTGCCGCGACAACGCGGTGCACGACGAATGGCTGGTCCGTGATCAGGCCGCGATTGTGCATCAGATGGGGTTTGATCTGGTCGACTGGACCCGCCGCCAGATTGCTCGCGAAGGGGGGCCAGAGGCCTGCGTCAAACCTTTCACGCCCGCGCGCGACATGCGCGGCCCCTATGCAGGGCGCGGCGACGAAAGTGAACCGGGGCAAGCGCTGGCAGGGCTGTTGCAGCAGCTGATGGCAGGGGCTTTTGACGCAGTGCGTCGCGACTATGACCGTGCTGCGACCTTGCATCTTCCAGGCCATGTCGAGGTGCATGGCTGGGACGGGGCCGACCGGTTCTGGCTGCCGCTTCGCGCGGCCTTCCCGTCGGCAAATTTTACCATCGAGCACGCGATTGGCCGCCACGACCAAGACATACCGCCGCGCGCGGCGGTGCGGTGGTCACTGGATGGGAAACATGACGGCTGGGGCCGCTATGGCAGGCCCACAGGGGCGCAGGTCCATGTGATGGGAATCACCCATGCGGAGTTCGGCCCGCGCGGCCTTAGACGTGAATGGACATTAATTGACGACACCGCAATCTGGCGGCAGATCCTGTTGGAAACCGGCGCGGTTTGAGTAACTAACGCACCGGGCCAATAAGTGATTCCCGCTTAGTTCGGGCCGATCTGCAGCTGGGCGACCGTCTCCAACCCGTGCTGGCGCGCCTTCTCGGCGTCGTTGCGGCACCCGGTGATGTAGCGCTGCAATAGCCCGGTGTAGAAATGGATTTCGTCGTGGCGTGCGCCCATCCGCCTGAGCTGGCGGCGTACAGCCTCCGAATTGTTGTCGAGCACATCAGCCGGCGCGTCACGCGCGATGGACAGGATATCGAGCAGCGGGTTGACGATGTCGCGCAACACCTCGACCGCGATGCGTTCGCGCATGGAAGCCGTGTCAATCGGCAGCGAGGGGTCAAATTTGAACGCGGATTTGATGGCGCCCACATATTCGCGCATCCGCAACATGATGATTTCTTTCCCACCTTCGGCCTTGGTGGCCAGAATGCGCAGCCCGCCCATCACCAATCCCGGCAGCGACAGCTCAAAATCCGGCATGGAGACGATCCGCCCCCCACCCGCAACGCCGCGCAGGGCGCGCGACAGAGCTTCGGCCAGCGGCTCCACAAAGACTTCTGACAGCGAACGCCCTTGCTTGAAGCTGTAGCGGTTGCGCATGTCGGAATGCTGTAGCTCAACCGACGTGACCCGGATACGCGCATTGGCGGTCCGTGTTATGTGCACCACAAAACGATCATTTTCGGCTGCATCCAGCCCTTCAATCGATGACATGAGAACCTACCTTCTCCAGACGACCCATCCCCAGCGTTTACGGTTAGGCAACGAGTCTTAATAAAACGTTTACAACTTAAAAAGAATTCTAACGGTCGGCATAATCGCCTCTGGCGCGAATAGCCCAATATAGTATCATCTCGCCGGTGCATTGATCATTAATATTTTAGTTGAGGAATTTTGGGGGCCTTTGCGGGCTTTGAGGGTATTTCATGGACGGCACGAAAGCGAGTGAAACGCTGCCGGTTATTGTGGGGATTGGATCCTCAGCCGGCGGCTTAGAAGCAATTCGGGAATTGGCGGCAAGCCTTCCGGTGGACAATGGATGCGCCTATGTAGTTGTCCAACATATGTCACCTCAACATAAAAGTTTGATGACAAGCCTGATCGCGACCGAGACCGCGCTGAAGGTCGTCGACATCGTTGACGCCACCGTGCCCGAGCCCAATATCATCTACGTCACCCCGCCCCGCGCTGACGTGGTCATGTCCGAAGGCAAGCTGCGGCTGGTCCCCCATAGCGAGGATGTCGGCAAGCCCAAACCCTCCGTCGACCGGTTCCTGATGACGCTGGCGCAAGACCGCGGCGAGAAATCCATGGGTATCATCCTGTCAGGCACAGGCTCCGACGGGGCCTACGGGGTGCAGGCCGTGCGCGAGGCGGGCGGCATCACCATCGCCCAGGATGAGGCATCTGCCAAATATGACGGCATGCCGAATGCTGCCGTGGCTACGGGCTGTGTGGATCTGGTGCTGCGCCCCTCTGATATCGCCACGCATCTCAACAAAATCCTGTCCTCGCCGCGCAACCTTGATCAGTTCCGCTCCGATCAGGGGGAGGTGTCGCCGATCTCGGGTATTTTGCAGATCGTGCTGGCCCGCACCCGCGTGGATTTCCGCGAGTACAAGCAATCTACCGTGCTGCGGCGCATTGACCGGCGGATGATGGCCCTTGGGATCGCGTCGGTGGAGGATTACGTCGTCCATTGCCGCAACGAGCCGCGTGAGGTGGATGCGCTGTTCAAGGACCTGCTGATCTCGGTCACGCGCTTCTTCCGCGACAGCGACGAGTTTGACGACCTTTCCCTGCATATTCAGGAGCTTGTCGACGCCCGAAAGGACCGCCCCCTGCGGATTTGGGTGGCGGGTTGCGCCACGGGCGAGGAGGTCTATTCCATCGCCATGCTGCTGGCGGAAGCCATGGGCGGCGCGGCGGAGCTTGTGAAATCAAAGACCCAGATCTTTGCCACCGATATCGACCGGGCCGCGCTGGATTACGCCCGGCTGGGTCAATATTCGCAAGGCGCGCTGCTGAACGTGCCGAAGTCGATGGCCGACAAGTATTTCATCCAGCAATCAGAAGGCGTGCGGGTGATCGAGGCGCTGCGCTCGGTCATCCTGTTTTCAGACCATAATCTATGCCAGGATCCGCCCTTCCTGAACATGGATCTGATCTGCTGCCGTAACCTGTTGATCTACTTCTCTGCCAAGCTGCAGACGCGTGTCTTCTCTCGCCTGCATTACGCGCTGAAGCAGAACGCGATCCTGTTTCTTGGCACGGCGGAGACCATCACCGGGTCGGACCAGATGTTTGTGGAGGTGGGCGACAACCCTCATATTTTCCGCAAACGCGCGCTGCGCAACAAAGATCAGAGCAACCAGAAAGCCTTTGCCGGCGGCTGGAGCCCGTCGCCGTCCCGCGGGCCACGGGCTAAGCCCGAAATCAAGCCGATGGAAACCGAGCGGCTGATGTTCGACGCGCTGGCGCGGTCTCTGGGTGATAACGCGATCCTGGTCTCCTCCGACCACAGTTTCCTGCGGGTTTACGGCGACATCACCGCCTACGTAAATCTGTCGGAAACCAGCACCCTGAACCTGCAGCTAAGCCTGCTGAAACCTCCCTTCCGGGAGGAGGCGCGCAGCCTTGTCACGCTGGCGCTGAAGCACGAACAGCGCCGCGTCGGCGCAAAGCACCCGCTGGCTGATGACGATGACCGGATGGTCCGGCTGGAGGTGCTGCCCGTCAAAGCCTCGGCCATTGATGAAAGCCTGGCCCTGCTTGTGATCAACACTTGGTCCAAGGCCGAGTTCGAGCGCACCAGCGGGGAGACCCCCGGCACCGGCATCGAGCTGTCAGAGGCGCATCTGCGCGAGCTGGACGACGAGCTGGCCACGACCCGCGAGGCGC
This sequence comes from uncultured Litoreibacter sp., assembly GCA_938030665.1. Taxonomy (GTDB): domain Bacteria; phylum Pseudomonadota; class Alphaproteobacteria; order Rhodobacterales; family Rhodobacteraceae; genus Litoreibacter. The sequence goes on from CALHHY010000037.1 coordinate 35,067, forward strand.
TGCAGCAAACGATCGAGGAACTTGAGACTTCCAACGAGGAGCTGCAATCGCTGAACGAGGAACTGCAATCGACCAATGAGGAACTGCAGGCCACCAATGAGGAGCTTGAAACCTCCAACGAGGAACTGCAATCGACCAACGAAGAGCTGATAACGGTCAATGAAGAGCTGCAGGTCAACTCGTCGGAGCTGATGGGCCTCAATGCGGAGCTTGGCTCCCTCCTGGGCAACGTGCCGATCCCGCTGCTTGTGCTGGACAACGCGCTGCAAATCTCGCGCGCCTCGCAGGCGGCAATGCGGCTGTTCAACATATCCACGCCCTTGCGCAGCCCTCACCTGAGCCAGGTGCATCTGCCCGACGGCTTCCCCCGGCTGGTCGAGATCTGCAACGAGGCGCTGCAATTGGGCACCCCGATCTCGCGCGATTTCGACACGGATGGCGGCCCCTACACTTTGCAATGCGCGCCCTTCACGGGCGATGCGGGGCAGATGATCGGCACCACGCTCGTGTTCCTGCGCTCGCCGGCCGTGCAGTCGCTGGCCAATGAGCTGAACCAGCTTCTGACCCGTGGCCCGATCTATCTGCTGCAGCATGACGAAAACAGCACCGTCACCCGGATCAGCTGGCAGATGGCCAAGCTCTTGGGCATCAAGGCGGAGGAGGCCGTCGGCACCCCCGTCGAACGGCTGCTGACCAAAGCGGGCATTGGCAAGGATAACGGCCTGCGCCGACTGCTGGACGGGATGCCCCATATCGGGGCGTTCCAGCTTTTCAATGCGGAAGGTGAGACAGTCTGGATGTCGGCCAAGCGCCACGCCTATACCGACCCCGGCACCGGGCAGATGATTGTCGTGATCCTCGGCACGAACGTGACCGAAATCATGAAGGTCAGCAATGTCGTTGATATCTCCAACAGCTCGCTCAAGCTGATCGAGAAGCTGGCCGAAACCGGCTATTGGCGCGTTGATCTGGACGACAAGGCGTTGCACTGGTCCGACAAGGTCTTCGAAATTCACGGGCTTGACCCCAAGAAACATAAGCCCTCGCTGGATGATGGCATCTCCGCCTACCATCCCGATGACCAGGCGCGGGTGCGCAAGGTCATTGACACCGCACTGGCCGATTTTTCGGGCTACTCCTTCCAGGCCCGGCTGGTGCGCGCCGATGGCAAGGTGATCTGGGTCCGCGCGCTGGCCGAGGTCACGCGCAATAATGCGGGGCAGCCCATCTCGCTTGTCGGCTCTTTCCGGGATATCACGAACGAGATCGGCGATGAAATTCGTCTGGCCGAGATCGAGGCGATCATCGACCGGGAGGATGTCGGCTTCTATTCCTACGACGTGCTGACCGACGCCACCTATTGGAGCCCCAGCACTTTCCGGGTGCTGCGCGTTGACCCCAAAAAACCCATTACCCCGGAGCTTCTGACGGAGATGGTCGACGCAGACGACCAGAAACGGTTCATCAAACACCGGGACGCCGCGCTGAAAAGCGGCAAACCCTATGAGGGGGATTTCAGAATCACCACAGGTGACGGCCGCAAACGGGTGATGACAATCAGCATGTCAGCCACGACCAATGATGAAGGGAAGGTCAGCAATCACTACGGATCGGTTGTGGTGCAGGACCCGCCGCGCTGACGCATATTTGAGATCACATCCGAGGGGCTTAACTGTAACGTCACATCAACCACTGCGACCTGCAAGGATGCCCCATGACGCGATCAACCCTCTCTGCCCTGTTTGCTTTCTGCACATGGGGTGTTCTGGCAACAAGCCCGGCGGTGGCCCAAGACTGCGTCGATCAGGTCCCGTGCGAGCTTGATGGCCGGTCATACCATGTCAAGGTGCCTGACGACTGGGACGGGGTGACGCCGATGCCCGTCATGCTGCATTTCCACGGCTGGGCGCGGCAAGGGACGCTGATCGTCAAGCATGGGCGCATTTCGGGCGCGACCCGCAAGCGGGGTGTGTTGCTGCTCGCCCCGAACGGGCTGAACAAAAGCTGGGATTTCTGGCACCCCGGCAGCCATGACACCGATTTTGCCCGCGCCGTTCTCGAAGATGCGGCCAAGCGCTACCCGATTGACCGCTCTCGTATCTATGTGTCGGGCTATTCCTGGGGGTCGAACATGGCGTGGCGGTTTGCCTGCGAAAACGGCGCCGACGTGCGTGCGTTGCTGGCCGTGTCCGGCACGCTCGATCAGGATGAAAACTGCGAGACCCACCCGGCGGAGGTACGCCATGTCCACGGGCTCAGCGATACAGTGCTCGACTACCCGCTTGGCCCCGGCGGGGACGAGACCTACGCCGTGGCGCTATGGCGGCGCACGCTTGGCTGCGGCGATGTTACCGGCACCGACAGCTATTCAACGACCGAACGAGACAATTTCGCGCGCACGATATGGGCGGACTGTGCCGAGGGTAAGGTGGTGCTCGATGTCCACCCGCGCGGCCATTTCATCCCGCGTGGCTGGTTTGCCAAACAGCTGGACGAGCTGCTGGCGGAAACCTCCTAGGGCCTGCTACGGCCTGCGCGCCAGCGTCATGTGGTTGGTGATACCGATGGCGACCAGCGCATATAGGACGTGGCCGTAAAGCGCGGCCCAGGTGATCTTGGTGAAGCCCAGAAACGCCGGCTGCCCCGCGATCAGATGCGCCATGATGTAAAGCGCGAAAACCCATTGCGCGACACCAAAGGCCACGGCCACCACATACCATGGCAGCCCCGGCATGATCTTCTGCCACAGAGGTCGGGCCACCAGCGCAAAGCCCAGCGGGTAGCCTATGCAGCCCGCGATATAGTGCAGCAGCACTGCCGCCTCTTTCGACTGGAACCCGGCAATGGCCCGAAACACCGAGCCCGCCAAAGGGACAGGCGCCAGGCGGGAACCGCCAAGCAGCGGGCTTATCACCTCCCCGTAAAGCTCGAAGGCAATTGTGGCGAGCCCACCGGCCAGCATCAGCATCAGGAAGCCGCGCAGGCTCAGCGGGGACGGGGCGGTGGTGTTGGTCATGTGGCGGTCCTCATTGCAAGCTGTCAGCCTAGCCTAACATAAAGCACTGTTCACATAGCGTCACGATTTGAGGCGCCAGCCTGTCTTGAAAATCCACCAGATCACGGCAAGGCAGGCCCCGGTAAATAGCGAAATAGCCAGAAGGCTGACCCCAATCGGCACATCCGCCATCCCGAAAAACGCCCACCGGAAGCCCGAGATCAGGTAGAAAACGGGGTTGAACATCGTAACCGTCTGCCAGACCGGCGGCAGCATGGTGACCGAATAGAAAGACCCGCCCAGAAACACCAACGGTGTGATGACCAGCAGCGGGATCAGCTGCACCTGATCAAAGCTCTGCGCCCAGATGCCAAGGATGAACCCCAGCAGCGCAAAGCTGAGGCAAGTCAGCAGCAGGAACGCGACAACCGCCAAAGGATGCGCGATGGTGATATCAACGAAGAAGTGCGCCGTGACCAGGATCACCGTGCCGATGAAAAGCGCCTTGGTCGCCGCCGCGCCGACATAGCCCAACACGATCTCGAAGAACGAGACGGGGGCCGAGAGAAGCTCGTTAATCGTGCCGATGAATTTCGGAAAATAGATGCCGAAGCTCGCGTTAGACGTGGCCTGCGTCATCACGCTCAGCATGATCAGCCCCGGCACGATGAACGCGCCATAGCTGACACCCCCGACCGTGTCGATGCGCGACCCGATGGCCGCCCCAAAAACCACGAAGTAAAGCGAGGTTGAGATCACCGGCGAGATGAAGCTCTGCATGAACGTGCGGAAGAACCGCGACATCTCGAATATGTAGATCGCTTTGACGGCGTACAGGTTCATCGCGCTTCCTCCACCAGGCCCACAAAGATATCCTCCAGAGAGGACTGGCTGGTGGACACATCTTTCAGCACCAGCCCCTCCGCGGCCAGCCCGCCCAGCAGCTTGGTGATGCCCGTCCGCTCGCCCTTGGTGTCATAGCTGTAAATCAGGCTCGCCCCGTCCGGTCCAACCGCCAGGTCAAAGCCTGCCAACGCCTCCGGCACGGCGCTCACAGGGTCCTGCAGCTCGATGCGCAGCTCCTTGCGGCCCATCTGCGCCATCAGCGCGTCCTTTTCCTTGACCAGCAGAATTTCGCCCCCGGAAATCACGCCGACCCGGTCCGCGATTTCCTCGGCTTCCTCAATGTAGTGCGTGGTCAGGATAATCGTGACGCCTTGGGCCTTCAGCCCGCGCACGATCTCCCACATGTCGCGGCGCAGCTCCACATCCACCCCGGCGGAGGGCTCATCCAGAAACAAAACCCGCGGCTCGTGGCTCAGCGCCTTGGCGATCAGCACACGGCGTTTCATGCCGCCTGACAGCTCCTTGATACGCGCGTCCCGCTTGTCCCATAGCGACAGCTGGCGCAGGATTTTCTCCAGCTTGGCGTCGTCGCGCGGTTTGCCAAACAGCCCGCGCGAAAACCGGACAGAATTCATCACCTTCTCGAACGGCTCTAGGTTAATCTCCTGCGGGACCAGCCCGATCAGCCGGCGGGCGGCGCGGTAGTCGCGGGCGATGTCATGCCCGCCAACAGTCACCTGCCCGGCAGAAGGCGTCACGATCCCGCAAATAATCGAAATCAGCGTCGTCTTGCCCGCCCCGTTCGGGCCAAGCAGCGCCAGTATCTCCCCCTCCCCGATCTCGAGGGAGACCGATTTCAGCGCTTCGAACCCACCCTCATAGGTCTTCTGCACCTCGCTCACACGGACAATCGCATCCATTCTGTCATCTCCCTAAATCGAAAGCCTAACGCATCCGGGGCCTGTTCCGGCACAGATAAGCGTCGCGGGGTTTGCCCTTGCGGCTCGGGGCGGCAAGCCCCGAAAGAGCAAAACCAATGTCGCGCGCCGCAGGCGCACATTCAGGTCAGCCCAACGCCCCGCGGATCGCGCGGATGTTCTCTCCATATGGCGCAGGGTTCGAAACGCAGCCCCCCTTGAACACAGCTGAGCCCGCTACGAGCACATCGGCGCCTGCCTCCACCACCAAAGGCGCGGTCTCGGGCGTCACGCCGCCGTCAATCTCGATATGGATGGGGCGGTCGCCGATCATTGCTCGCAGCTTACGCACCTTCTCGACCTGGCTGTGAATGAATTTCTGCCCGCCAAAGCCGGGATTCACCGTCATGATGCAAACCAGATCGACCATATCCAGCAGGTAGTCCACCCGGTCCAGATCGGTGCCGGGGTTCAGCGCGACGCCTGCCTTGGCCCCTGTCCCCCGGATTGCCTGCAGCGTGCGGTGGATGTGGGGGCCGGCCTCAACATGGGCGGTGATGATATCCGCGCCGGCTTGGGAGAAGGCCTCGATATAGGGATCAACCGGCGCGATCATCAGATGGACATCCATCACCGTCTTGATATGCGGCCGGATCGCGGCGCAGGTTGCGGGGCCGAAGGTAATGTTGGGCACAAAATGGCCGTCCATCACGTCTATATGCACCCAGTCCGCGCCCTCTGCCTCGATGGCCTCGCATTCCAGACCGAAATTGGCAAAGTCGGCGGACAGGATGGAGGGGGCGATCTTGATGGAGCGGTCAAAAGCCATGGCGTCTGTTCCCTTGGTTGCGCGCCCCCGTCCTACAAGCGATCAGGCCGATTGAAAAGCGCCACGCTTGCGCTCCTGCGCGGTGCGTGCGACCAGTAAACACCCCCTCCTATTTCGGAGCTCTTCATGGCCCAGACCGCCACCCCGCTTCCAACCGCCCAGCTGCCGCAGGTCCATCTGCCCCGAAATGACGGCATGCCGCTTGATCTTGACTGGGTTTCCCGCGTGCAGGCCAACACCTCAGCGATCGAGCGGCGTGCGGCCAGCCTGCCGGCGCGGCGTAGCGTCAAGAAGGATCATCAGGCGGCCTGGCTGTTGAAGGCGGTCACCTGCATCGACCTGACCACCCTGTCAGGCGATGACACGGTCGGGCGCGTGCGCCGCCTCTGCGCCAAGGCCCGCCAACCCATTCGCGCAGATATCCAAGCGGCTCTAGGGGTCAGCGGCATTCAGACCGGGGCGATTTGCGTCTATCACGACATGATCGAGACCGCCGTTGATGCGCTGGAGGGGTCGAACATCCCCGTCGCCGCCGTCTCCACCGGGTTTCCGGCCGGGCTGTCGCCGCTGCATCTGCGCGTGGCCGAGATCGAGGAAAGCGTGAAAGCCGGCGCGCGTGAAATTGACATCGTCATCTCCCGCCGCCATGTGCTGACCCAGAACTGGCAGGCGCTTTACGACGAAATGCGCACCTTCCGCGCAGCCTGCGGCGACGCGCATGTCAAGGCGATCCTCGCCACAGGCGAGCTTGGATCGCTCAGAAACGTCGCCCGCGCTTCGCTGATCTGCATGATGGCGGGCGCAGATTTCATCAAGACCTCTACCGGCAAGGAAAGCGTCAACGCCACCCTGCCCGTGAGCCTCGTGATGATCCGCGCCATCCGCGACTATTACGACGCGACGGGTATTCATGTGGGGTATAAACCGGCAGGCGGCATCTCCAAGGCCAAGGACGCGATCACCTATCTGGCGCTCATCAAGGAAGAACTGGGCGACCGCTGGCTGAACCCGGACCTGTTCCGCTTCGGGGCTTCGTCCTTGCTCAATGATATCGAGCGGCAGCTGGAGCATCACGTCACCGGCGCCTATTCCGCCGGCTACCGCCACCCACTCGCCTAGGACCGGGGACATAACAATGACCGTCAAAGAGATTTTCGAGACCATGGAATACGGCCCCGCCCCCGAAAGCACGTCCGA
>CALHHY010000038.1 GCA_938030665.1 uncultured Litoreibacter sp.
GACCAGCTGATCAGCGCCCACGGGATGGTTTCCGGCAGATGGCTCAGCCCGAAAGGCGTCAGCAGCAGCGCGCCGATCATCAGCTGGGTCAGCAGCAGATGCACCGGCCGCCCCAACGGGGCGACCCAGCGGGAGGCCGTCAGAAACATCCCGTAAAAGCAGCCCGACAGCAGCGCCCAGCCAAGGCCCGGCGTCATGCCGAAACCGGGGCGCACCACCAGGAACACGCCGGCCAGCCCCAGGGCCAGCAGCGCGATGCGGATGGCGCTGCCTTGCTCCTTCAGCAACCAGATCGACAAAAGGTAGCTGATCATCGGCCCCAGAAAGAACGCGCCGAAGACATTGGCGATGGGCTCGGTCGACAGCGCGGTAAGGATCGTGGCGATGGTCATGGACTGGATCGCCGCGCGCAGCCAGATGCGCCAGTTGCGCAGCAGCCGCGCCGCGTCGGCATGCCAGACAAACGGCAAAAGCAGCGGCACGGCGACCGCATACCGGGTCCAGGCCACGAAGAAAGGATGCACCCCGGCGGAGGTCATCATTTTGCCCGCCGTGTCGCCAAAGGGGATCAGCAGCATGCCTAGCGACATGATCAACGCGGCAGAGGCGAGCGGGCGATCCATTATCTTGACCTATCAGGGGGAAAGGCGGCTTGCCAGAGCCTGCCGCTTGGGCGAATGTCGCGCCCATGACCACCGCTGCCACCGGCCCGATTGGCCGACGTACCGCCCTTGCCCTTTTGCTCTCTGGCATCGCTGCGCCCGCGCTCGCGGACGCGCCCTTGTCGTCGTTGCGTCCGCTGGTCCGTCCGGGCGGGCCTGGGCAGCGCGTCTGGCCCACAGGTGACGCCTATATCGAGGCCGCGAGGCTGGGCGGCGACGTGGGGTACGCCGTAGCTGACGCGGTGACCGGTGAGGTGCTGGAAAGCGTCCGCCCCCTGCAGGCCCATCCGCCCGCAAGCGTAACGAAAGCCGTCACCGCCCTTTACGCGCTTGAAAAGCTGGGCGCACAGCATCGGTTCCGCACGCGGATCATGGCCACGGGGCACCTGGAGGCGGGCGAGCTGAAAGGCGACATCATTCTTGTGGGCGGCGGCGACCCGCTTCTCGACAGTGACAATCTGTTTGACTTGGCTGGGCGGCTGAAGCTCGCAGGCATCAATGCGGTAAATGGCAAGCTGCTGGTCTATGCGGGAGCCTTGCCGCAGATCACGCATATTGACGAAAGGCAGCCCATTCAGGTCGGCTATAACCCCGGCGTGAGCGGGTTGAACCTTAATTTCAACCGGGTGTTTCTGGAATGGAAGCGCGCGGGCAGCGGGTATGACGTCACGATGGAGGCCCGCGCGTTGCGAGTGCGGCCAAGCGTCGCCTTTGCCAGCACCCAGATCGTTGACCGCTCCGGCCCGGTCTTCACCTATGATCGCTCGCCCAGGCGCGAAAGCTGGACCGTCGCCCGCTCGGCTTTGGGCAATGGTGGCGGGCGCTGGCTGCCGGTGCGTGCGCCCGGCACGTATGTGGGGGAAGTGTTCCAGTCGCTGGCCCGCAGCCATGGCATCGCGCTGAACGGCCCTGAGCAGATCGACAGGCTGCCGGCCGACCTGTCCCTGATCGCCGAACACCTTAGCCCGCCTCTGGAGGAGATTTGTCGCGGCATGCTGAAGTTTTCGACCAACCTCACGGCGGAAGCCATCGGGCTTGCCGCAAGTCAGGCCGGTACTCTCCGGGGCTCGGGGGCGGCGATGTCGACCTGGATGGGTAGCCAGTTTGGCACGAAGGCCGCCCGGTTCGTGGACCATTCAGGGCTGGGCGACCGCACCAAGGTCAGCCCGGTGGAGATGGTACAGGCGCTGACAGGCCAGAGCGCGCAGGCGGTGCTGTCGCCGCTGTTGAAAGAGGTGGCGCTGCTTGACGAAAATGGGGACCTGGCCAAGGACGGCCGCATCAATGTGGTAGCCAAAACGGGCACGCTGAATTTCGTCAGCGGGCTGGCCGGATATGTGCGCACTCCCGGCGGCCGCGATCTGGCCTTTGCGATCTTTGCCTCGGACCTGCCACGCCGGGCCGCGCTTTCACAGCAGGAGCGCGAACGCCCCCGTGGCGCGCGCTCCTGGAATGGGCGGGCAAAGCGCCTGCAGCATCAGCTGATCAACAGATGGGCGGCCGTCCACGAGGCAGAGGCCAACAGCGCTTTGTGAGTGTCGGGCTGTCTACAGGGTGATGTAACGCGCCCGCGCGCTGCGCTCAATCGCGGCGGCGTGTAGCGGGTCGATCTCCAGCTCGTAGCGGATTTCCTCCAGCAGGCGCAGCTCGGCCTGGCTGACATGGGTGGAGCTTGCGGCCACATCGCAGGCCAGCGCATAGGCAGTCTCGTGCAGCTCCTTCGGCAGGGCCTCGCGGGTCAGGCCGAATAGCGCATCAAGCCCGTCTTCTTCCTCGAACAGGTCAAACACGGTCTGCGCCACCTTCTGGATCCGGTCCGTGTCGTAATTGGCAAAGACCGGCAGATGGTTGACCAGCTGCTGGATGGTAACCAGCTCGGACGTGCGGATATTGGCATCCGACACGGAAACCGAAATCATGATTGCCACCAGACAATCAGGGGAGGAGAGCGACGGCGCGTCGAGGGGCATGGTTGCTGCTTTCGCGAAAAGTCGTGTTGCAGCGCAGAATATTGACGAAGCAGCGCCCGCACAATAGGTAGCAGCACCTTGTAGGCGCACTCTCGCTGTGCGCGAATTTTATCGGATGGATGACATGTCTGACCTGCGCGACGCCGCGATGAGCTCTAAAGCCTGGCCCTTTGAAGAAGCGCGCCGGCTGCTCAAACGTTATGACAAGGCACCGCCCGAGAAAGGCTATGTGCTGTTTGAAACCGGCTACGGCCCCTCCGGCCTGCCGCATATCGGCACATTTGGCGAGGTCGCGCGCACCACGATGATCCGCCGCGCGTTCGAGGTGATTTCTGATATCCCGACCAAGCTGATCTGCTTCTCCGACGATCTGGACGGGATGCGCAAAGTGCCGGGCAATGTGCCCAACCCCGAGATGCTGACCGAACACCTGCAGCGCCCGTTGACGGATGTGCCTGACCCGTTTGGCACGCATGACAGCTTTGGCGCGCATAACAACGCGATGCTCAATCGGTTCCTGGATACGTTCGGGTTTGAGTACGAGTTCATCTCCTCCACCGAGTTCTACCGCGCTGGCAAGTTTGACGAGGTTCTGCGGCGCGCGGCGGAAAAATATGACGACGTCATGAAGGTCATGCTGAAATCGCTGCGTGAGGAACGGCGGGAGACCTATTCAATCTTCCTGCCCATCCACCCCGAAACGGGGCGGGTGCTTTATGTGCCGATGAAACATGTCGACGCCGCCCGGGGCGAGGTCACGTTTGACGACGAAGATGGCCGCGAATGGACGCTGCCGGTCACCGGCGGCAATGTGAAGCTGCAATGGAAGCCTGATTTCGGCGCCCGCTGGGCCGCGTTGGACGTTGATTTCGAGATGTATGGCAAAGACCATTCGACCAACACGCCGATTTATGACCGCATCTGCGAGATACTGGGCGGCAAAAAGCCGGAGCATTTCACTTATGAGCTGTTCCTTGATGCTGATGGCCACAAGATTTCCAAGACGACGGGCAATGGCGTCTCCATTGACGAATGGCTGACCTATGCTTCCTCAGAGTCGCTGTCATACTTCATGTATCAAAAGCCCAAAACGGCGAAGCGGATGCATTTCGACGTGATCCCGAAAGCGGTAGATGAGTATCACCAGCAGCTGCGGGCCTACGCGGGTCAGGACGCCAAGGCGCGGGCCAGCAACCCGGTCTTTCATATCCACGGGGCGGATGTTCCGGCGTCGAATATGGTGGTGCCGTTCTCGATGCTGCTCAACCTTGCCTCCGTCGCCAATGCGGAAGAAAAGGCGCAGCTGTGGGGATTCATCCAGCGCTACGCGTCTGATGCCAGCCCTCAGACGCATCCCGATTTGGATCAGGCAGCGGGCTTTGCCGTGGCCTATTACAACGATTTCGTGAAACCCGCGAAGGTGTACCGAGTAGCGACAGAACTGGAGCGCGAGGCGCTGATGGATTTGCGGGGCCGTTTGGATGCGTGGGAGGGCGGATTGGACGCCGAAGCCCTGCAATCAGAGGTATTTGCCTGCGGACGCGAACGGTTTGACCCGATGCGCGCCTGGTTCAGCGCTTTGTACGAGGTGCTGCTTGGGGCCAAGCAAGGTCCCCGCTTTGGCGGGTTCATCGCGCTTTACGGCGTGGAGGAGACGATTGAGCTGATCGACCAGGCACTGGCCGGTGACTTGGTCAACGCCTAGCTGCCGTGCAGATACCGGGTGAGGTGAAAGAACACCGGGGCGGCGAAGACCACGCTATCCATTTGGTCGACAAAGCCGCCCTGGCCTGGGATCAGGTGGCCCCAGTTCTTCACGCCCCGGTCGGCCTTGATGGCGGCCAGCACCAATGACCCACCAACGCCGATCAGGTAGATGACGATGGCGATCAGCATCGCCTCCCACGGGGCAAAGGGCGTGATCCAGAAGAACACCAGCCCCGTCAGCGCGGCAAAGCCCGTGCCCCAAACCACGCCCGCCTGCGTCTTGGGCGAGACGGATTTGGCGATCCGCGTCTTGCCAAATTTGCGGCCCAGATAGTATTCCGCCAGATCGCCGATTTGAACTACCAGCACCAGAAACGCGATCAGCAGGACGGACCGCCCGGTTGAACCGTCAATATCGAGCGTGACCAGCGCGGGGATATGGGAGGTGCAGAAAACGCAGATCATCAGGCCCCATTGGGTCTCGGACACGCGGGACAGAAAGTTTGTGCCGGCCCCGCGCAACGCGGACAAGATGGGCAGGATCAGGAAGGCGTAGACCGGGATCAGAACTGAGAACAGCCCGACATTGCCAAACCAGATGAAGATATATTGCAGCGGGAAGGCCGCGTAGAACGCCCCGATCAGCGCCCAGTGATCGGCCTTGGTCTTCCGGGTCAGCGTCAGAAACTCGCGCAGTGCGGCGAAGGAGGCAAAGGCAAACAGCAGGATCACCCCGGTCCGCCCCGTCAGAAGCGCCAGCGACAGCAGGAAGACCATGGCCCACCAGCTATGCAGCCGGGTTACATAGGTCTCAACCGCCGGGTGGGTGCCGCGCGGCGACAGGCGCAGGCGCAAGATCTCTCCCGCGATGGTGGCAATGAGCAAGAGCGCGCAGGCGGCGCCGAAGATCACGAAGATGGAGGCCGTCGTTTCCGTCGGCATGTTGGGCATCATGGCGCGCCCTCCCGCTGTGGCATCAGCGCGACAAGGGCGTTGGAGGCACGGGTCAGGAAGGTGTCTTTTGCCTCCTCCTGGCCCACATGCAGCGCGGCACCGAATGTCACGGTGCAGCCCAGAGGGACGGGGATCACCTCCCCCGATGGCATGACGGAGGCGATATTGTCGATCCAGGTTGGCACCAGATCAACGTCGGGCCGCGCCTTGGCAATGTTGTACAGCCCCGCCTTGAAAGGCATCAACGGGTCGTCCGACCGGTTTCGCCCGCCTTCGGGAAAAATGATGATCGACGCGCCTTCGTCCAAGGCCTGCACGATCTTTGTAATCGGGTCCTCGGTCTGGTGCTCGGTACGGCGGTCAATCAGGACGGCGCGAAACACCTCGGGGCCAATAAAGGCGCGGGCCTTGGTTTTCAGCCAGTAATCGGCGGCGGCCACGGGCCGGGTCACCCGGCGCAGGGCGGGGGGCAGCACCGTCCACAGGATCGGCAGATCCGCGTTCGAGGTGTGATTGGCGAAATAGATGCGTTGCTTATTGACCGGCTCAATGCCGCGCCAATCGGCGCGCGGGGCGGTGATGAACTGGGCAAAAAGGGCCAGGCATTGCCCGGCGATATTGGCGGCGATACGGCGCATGAGGACTTCTTTGGTTTTTGGTTCAGGCAGCGTGGCGGCAGCGCGGCCATTTATCAAGAAAAACCGCGCCCTCCTTTCGTCGGGGGCGCGGTCAGGGCCGGTCAGTCGGCGCTTACATAGTCTTCCAACAGCTTTTCGTTGCGGGCCTGCTCGATCCGTTGGATGCGATCGGCGGCGACGCGTTCGTCAAAGCGGTATTTGACGAAGTTGATCAGGCTGACGCAAAGCATAAGGACAGCGATGGCCCAGTATCCTTTGGTCGAGAGCGGCACGTCGGGCGACAGATAGAGGCTGAGCGCGAGCATCCCCAATGCGATCAGTGCGCCAGCTAGGTTGACGAGCATGATAAGGGCGTTGTCATTTCTGGTTGAGGTGAACATGGTCTGGTTCCTTTCGTTTTTCGTTTAAGAAGATTTCAGGCGGGTCAGCACGTCGGCTGCGGTGGTTTTTGTGGTTGTGCCGTAGCCTTTAGCGGCCATCCGGTCGGCGAGGCTGTCATTGTTGAGGTCTCGGTCGATTTCGGACAGGATTTCCGACTGCTCGAACGGATCGTCCTGGCCATGGACTTGGGCAATCAAAGCCTCCGCCTCCGCTGCGCTGCAGGGGCCGCGCAGGTTAGTCGTCATTTTGCGTTGGATGGCCTGTTCTTGGCGGACCGCGCGGGCCGATGTCAGGCCCTGTTTCAGGTCAATCAGACGGCGGTGGCCTTGGTCGACCGATTGGCGAAGCTGATCGATGCGGGTCTCAAGCCGGCCTGCGGTTTGCTGGCGGCTTTCGCGCTCGTTTTCCAGCACGGCAATGGCATGCGCCGCCTGGCTTGCGATGCTCTCGTTTTTGTCGTCCAAGGCCAATTTCGCACGCTCGGTCAGGTCCGCGATGCGGTTGTGAACGCTGTCGAGCATCTTTGCTTCCGCCCGTTGGCGTTGAATGAGGGAGGCCAGCGTGCCTTTGGCACTGGTCAGGGCAACCTCCGCCTCGCGGATTTTCTGTTCTATCAGCTCGATGGCGTAGCGGCTTCGCATCTGCTCTTCCGCGCGGGCATCAAGGCTGGTCATCAGGGCTTTCAATGTCCCGAACACTTTTTCATCTCCTTCACATCATTTCGTGAACGCTGTTCATAAAGTGAATGTGACAGAGGTTTGAACTCTGTTCAATAAAAATATTGAACAGAGTTCAAATTTTGTCGATAGACGCGCCTAACCTACTGAGAATAAGAGCAATCATACGCTCAAGCTCGGCCGCGGGGACGGCTGATATGCGCTTTTCCAGCCCTAAAAGTACGATTCCGTGGATCGAAGAAAACAACCCACGGGTCATCAAGTGGATGTCCGAGTCGGGCATTTCAGGGAAATTCTGCTTCAACGGCCCCGCGATCAGACCAAGCAATTGGCTCATCTCAGCCAGATACCATTCGGGCACGTCCTGATCGGTCGACATCTCAAGGTCGAACAGTGTGCGCCATGCGGGTGTGTTTTGCTGCGCGAAATCCAGATAGGCGAGGCCCATGACGATCATTACGTCGACGGGGCTTGCGTCGGGATGGGCGCGCACAGCCTCTTGGACATGCTTGCCGAGCCGTTTGAATGTGCGGCCGTTCACCTCCATCACCAGCTCGTTCAGATCGTCAAAGACGTTGTAGATGGCGCCCACGGCGCAGCCTGCCTCCCCCGCCAGTTCGCGCGCCTTGATCTGGTCAATGCCGCCGGCGATGATCCGCACCTCGCCAAGGTCGATCAGTTTGCGGCGGAGCGCCTCGCGCTTTTGCTGAACCTTGCCCACCATGAGGGTCCTCTGCTTTTGAACTCCGTTCATAGTTAGACGGCAGACTGATGAAAGGAAAGGGTTGCGTTTGACGGGCGTGCGCCGCAAAACCGCCTTAGCGGTCCCTTAGCTCAACTGGATAGAGCAGCTGACTTCTAATCAGCAGGTTGAGGGTTCGAGTCCTTCAGGGATCGCCACATCACATTCTGTGCTGAGCGACGTATCACGCGAATGTCTCGTTGAAACTACATCTCTAAATGTCTAGCGTTTTGGGTGACAGATCTGCTGAGCGCGCGGCGCGTGGATTATTTGCCCTCGGTTCGGCCTGACCTTCACGACGTGGGACATTTCTTTGGGATGATTGGGTTTCTGTTAGTCTGCCTGGCCACCGCTGGCTTCGCGATGATCGCGCGGCGGTTGGAAATGACGAGCCTGACCGCGCCCATGGTGTTCCTTGCGCTTGGGTTCTGCCTGGCAAAGCTTGACCTCGTCCCCGACGCGTTCAGCCACGAATTGCTGCACACGGTGGCAGAGGTCACGCTTGTCATCCTGCTGTTTCTGGACGCGGCCCAGATTGACCTGCGCGCGCTGCGCAGCCGGCATATCTGGCCCGCCCGGATGCTGCTGATCGGGATGCCGCTGTCTATCGCGCTTGGCACGATGGTGGGTCTGGTTCTGTTCCCGTCCTGGCCGTTTTTTGCCGCGGCGCTGCTGGCGGCTGTGCTGACCCCGACCGATGCGGCCCTTGGGCAAGCGGTCGTCACCAACACAGATGTCCCCGTCCGCCCGCGCCGCGCCCTGACTGTCGAAAGCGGGCTGAATGACGGTTTGGCGCTGCCCGTGATCCTGCTTTTCGCAAGCCTCACCGCTGCCGTGATGGAGGTCGACGGTGCCGGCTGGCTGGTCTTTGGCGCCAAACAGGTCCTGCTGGGGCCATTGGCCGGGATCGCGATCGGGTTGCTGGGGGGGCTGATGCTGCTGAAGGCGAAAGCGCTGAATACGACCGCAGATATCTACGAGGGGGTCGGCGCCCTGGCATTGGCGGGCGCGGCCTATCTGGCGGCAACGGTTATCGGCGGCAACGGGTTTATCGCCGCCTTCACCGCCGGGCTGACCTTCGGCGCCATTATCAAAGGCGCGTGCAAATTCGTCTACGAGTTCACTGAAAGCGAGGGGCAGCTGCTGGCCTGGGCCTCGTTCCTGCTGCTCGGCGCGGCCTTGGTGCCGGAGGCCGTGGCGCATCTGACCGTACCGATGCTGGCCATGATCTTGCTCAGCCTGTTTGTGCTGCGACCGGTGGCTGTCTGGCTGTCTCTTATCGGCACGGATGCGGCCCCGGTCACCCGGCTGTTCTTCGGCTGGTTCGGGCCGCGCGGGTTGGCCACAGCGTTGTTCGCTTTGGTGATCATTGATGACCTGCCGGTCGAGCTTGCCGAGCCGATCCTGCACACGGCGGTCAATGCCGTCTGGATCAGCGCCCTGCTGCACGGGGCCACGGCCGCCCCCGGCGCGCGCTGGTACGGACGCCGGATCGCGGCCTTGTCGTCAGCGCCCGAAATGCGAGACATTGCCCAAAGTGCCAAACCGCTCATCTCCCGAGACCACCCAAGCCAAGGATAACCCATGAAGAAAACCGCCATATTCAAATCCAGCGCGCTTGCCGACCGGACACCCGAATACGCAATAGTGGGTGAGGTTGATTTGGTCGTGGTCCGTTTCGACGACAATATTTCAGTCTTCTACGGCCGCTGCCTGCACCGGGGGGCGTTGATGTCAGACGGGCATGTGCGGGGGAATGACCTGATTTGCGGAGTGCATAACTGGGATTACCGGCTGGATAGCGGGGTCTCGGCCTATGCCAATGACGAGAAGCTGCCAAAGTTCACGTCCTGGGTGGAGGGCGATGATATCTGCGTCGACGCCGACGAGATCAACGCCTGGGGCTATGAAAATCCGCAACCCTACAACCGCGATGCCTATCTTGGCCTATATGCCGATCCCAGCCATGGCACCGAGGAGGAGCCCTATACCGGCCTCATCCAGCAATATGCGCGCGACGGTCTCAGCAAGACTGGCCATCACGGGGTGGTCGCTTCCATGGGGGTGCCGCGCGCCGAGCTGCCGGATTGGGACGACATCCAGCTGATCACGGCACAGCTGCACAAACCGCCGCTTCTGGAGGACGAGCCGGTGGGAACAGAGGTCATGATCGGCCCGAATGCCCAAAAGCCCCTGAAGCTGGATATCCCGCTTTTCGTCTCCGACATGTCTTTCGGTGCGCTGTCGGAGCCTGCAAAACTGGCGCTAGCCGTGGGCGCGGAAAAAGCGGGCACCGGCATCTGCTCCGGCGAGGGCGGGATGCTGCCGGAGGAACAAGAGGCCAACAGCCGCTATTTCTATGAACTCGCCTCGGGCCGGTTCGGGTTCAGTTGGGAGAAGCTCGACAAGGTGCAGGCTTTCCACTTCAAGGGCGGGCAGGGGGCCAAGACCGGGACGGGCGGGCATCTGCCGGGCGAGAAGGTGCAAGGCAAAATCGCCGAGGTGCGTGATTTGGAACCCGGCACGGCCGCAATCTCCCCCCCGCGCTTTCCTGACTGGACGGAGGTGAGCCAGATCAAGGATTTTGCCGAGGAGGTGCGCAACCGCACCGGGGGCATCCCCATCGGCTACAAACTCAGCGCCCAGCATATCGAGAAGGATATTGACGCGGCATTGGCGGTCGGGGTGGATTACATCATCCTTGACGGGCGCGGCGGGGGTACGGGGGCAGCACCGATCATCTTCCGCGACAATATCTCCGTCCCGACGATACCCGCGCTGGCCCGCGCGCGGGCGCATCTGGACCGCTTGGGCCGCGACGACATTTCCCTCGTCATTACCGGGGGGCTGCGCAAACCTGCCGATTTCATCAAGGCGCTGGCCATGGGGGCGGATGCGATTGCGGTCTCGAATGCGGCGATGCAGGCCATCGGGTGTCTGGCCATGCGCGCCTGCCACACCAATAACTGCCCCGTGGGTATCGCCACGCAAAAGCCAAACCTGGTCAGCAGGTTGATCGTTGACCGCTCTGCCGAACAACTTGCCAACTTCTTCGCCGCCTCGACCGAGTTGATGCAGGTGATGGCGCGGGCCTGCGGGCATGACCATGTCTCCAAATTCAACGCGGATGATCTGGTCACTTGGAAACGGGACATGGCTGATCTGACAGGCCTGGCCTACGGAGGCGTTTCATGAACGAGGCGGAGGCGATTTTTCTGGCCGTTCGCATCTGGGGCTATATCGGCGCCGGGGTGGCTCTGCTGTTTCTGACCGTCGGGATCGACCGCGTCGATGAAGATGCGCGCGGGGCATACATTTTCCGCCCCCTTCTGATCCCGGGCATTCTGGTGATCTGGCCGCTTGTGCTGTGGCGGTGGTACCGTTACGAGACGGGGCCGGAAAACTGGTCCAAGCGCTATGACCCGCCCCGCAAGGCCCATTTTGCCGTAGGGCTGATCCTGCCCATAGCCCTCGCGGTGATCATTGCCGTTGGGTGGGCGCAGCGCCAGACCTGGCCTGCCGATATCGCCCCGGTGCAGCTGTCGCAGCCGGCTGAGGTCAACCAATGAGCGTCAAATACATCCCCGTTCAATGGAACCGCAACAAGTGGCTTTACGACGCCGTCATGCTCGCGGGCGTGGCGCTGTTTCTCTACATCTTCCTGCATGTGACCCCCGACGTGCTGGGCCACGCGCAACCTATCAACCCGCAGGTGCATAACGCCCGCGCCTTCGGGGCCTGCGCATTTGTCATGCTTACAGTGATCCTGTGCATCGGCCCGCTGGCGCGGCTGGACGAGCGGTTCCTGCCGCTGCTTTATAACCGAAGGCATTTCGGGGTGATGACGGTCTTCGTGGCGATCACCCATGCTTCCTACATTGTGGACTGGTATTTCGCCTTCTCAATGTCGAACAAATACGAGGCGCTGCTATTTGCCAACACCTCCTTCGGGCAGCTATCAGGCTTCCCGTTCGAGGTGTTTGGCATCTTCTCTCTCGTGGTGCTGATCATCCTCGCGGCCACCAGCCATGATTTCTGGATGAAATTCCTGTCGCCGCCGGTCTGGAAACGCATCCACTACCTGATCTACCCCGCCTACCTTTCCGTCGTGGCCCATGTCAGCCTTGGCATTCTGCAGGACCAGCAGCATTCGGCCTTCACCCTGCTTTTCATCGGCGGCGCGGCAAGCGTCGGCGTGCTGCATCTGTTGGCAGCTCTGAAAGAACGCAAGCGCGAGCACGCAGTAGCGGCGGTCGCGACAGAGGGTTGGGTCGACGTGGCGGAGCGCGATGCGTTTGAGGATGGGTTCGCCAAAATCCGGCTGTTGCCCAATGGGGAGCGGGTCGCGATCTACCTGCAGGACGGGCTGTTCAGCGCCATCTCCAACGCCTGCGCGCATCAAAACGGCCCGCTTGGGGAAGGGAAGGTGATTGACTGTCTTGTGACATGCCCCTGGCACGGATTTCAGTATGATGTGCGCAACGGCAGGTCGCCCGCGCCATTCACGGAGATGGTGCCTACCTACAATCTCAGAATGGCCGGCAATATGGTGCAGGTGGACCCGGTTGCAAACCCGCCCGGCACCCCGGTGCCACCACTGCCCGCCACCCAACAAGAGGCCATGACATGAGCGATAAACACCCTCCCTTCTTCGTGGGCTACCTGCCTGTGCCTGCCGGTCTGCGGGGCTGGCTGCTGGTGGCCTGCGCGCTGTTTGTCGCCGGGCTGGCGGCGCTTGGCATGGCCATGGGTACATCGCAGGACGATCCTGGCCCCGGCGCGTTTCGCTTTGACTATGGCCGCCAGACCGTGACCGGTGTGATCGAGCTTACGCCGTATCCGCTGGTCCGTGTGACAAAAGGCAATGACCGTATCCTGCCTGGCACCACCTTGATGCTGTCGGGGCAGGGCAAGTCCAATGTAGACGCCCGCGCGATCCCGCTGGAAGGGCAATTGGCACAGGTCTCGGGCATTGTGCTGCAACGGGGGACGCTGAACATGTTGCAGCTGCGGGGCGGGCGCAACGGTATCTCCGGCGTGGAGGGCGCGGCGCCTGCGCAGGAAACCAAAGCCCTGGGCCGCTGGCAGCTGGCAGGCGAGATCTGCGACGGCAAATGTCTGGCCGGCGCGATGCGGCCCGGCACCGGCATCGCCCACAAGGCCTGCGCCAACCTGTGTCTGATCGGGGGGGTGCCGCCGGTCTTTGTGTCGACCCAGCCGGTGGATGGCTCCGAATTTCTGCTAGTCACCGGGCCGGACGGGGAAGAGCTGCCGAAGACGCTCTATGATTATGTCGGCAACTTCGTCTCCATCGAAGGGGAGGTGGAGCGGCGCGGCGATCTGCTGGTCTTCCGCGCCGACCCGGAGACAGCCGGAAAGGTGGAATGATGCGCAAAGCCCTGTTCCTGATCCTGACGGCCCTGCTGGCGCTCGCGCTATTTTACGTGTCGCGTTTCTGGTTTCTGTCCCTCTGGCCGCGCGGCGGGCTGTTCGGCGTCGAGGCGCTGCCGCCGCAAGGCGGGCTGGCAGCCCGGTGGCTCCGCGGTACTGAGGCCGCGCCCTTTGAATTGCTGCTTTGGGCGGTCGGATGCTTTCTGGTGCTGACATGGGCGCAGAAGCTTTACGACCGTCTGACCCAAACCCCCGACGCAGGAGATGACCATGACTGACAAAACGCTGGACTGGATTAGCGTAGGTAAGACGGCGGACCTGCCGGAGGGGCGCGTCAAAACCGTAACGGCCCGTACGACCTCCATCTGCCTTGTGCATTTTGACGGCCAATGGGCGGCGATGAACAACCATTGCCCACATCAGCGCGGGCCCTTGGGCGAAGGCTCCATCGAGAAGGGCGTTGACGATAAATGCTGGATCCGCTGCCCGTGGCATGGCTGGGATTTCGACCCGCTGACCGGCAAGCCACCCGGTGGGCACGAGGATAGGGGACAGGAGATGTACCCGGTCGAGATCCGTGACGGCGAGATTTTCGTGGGGCTGGAGCCAGAACCTGAACGCGAACGCACCGTGACCGATGCCATGGTCGAGACGCTGACCAATTGGGGGCTGAAATCGGTCTTTGGCATGGTGGGCCATTCAAACCTCGGGCTGTCAGATGCGATCCGGTTGGCTGTGGGCGATGGCAAGATGCGCTATTACGGCATCCGGCACGAAGGGGCGGCGGCCTTCGCCGCGTCCGCCTATGGCAAGCTGACCGGCACGCCGGCGGCCTGTCTGACCATCGCGGGGCCGGGCGCCACCAACCTGCTGACCGGGCTTTGGGACGCCAAGGTGGACCGCGCGCCGATACTGGCCCTGACCGGTCAGGTGCAGACGCAGGTGATGGGGCCGGGCGCATTTCAGGACATTGACCTGCAATCGGCGTTTCAGGCGGTATCGGCTTTCTCGCAGCCGGTACTGGTTGAATCGAACCATGTCGAGCTGGCATCGCTGGCCTGCAAAACGGCCTTGGTAGAACAAAACGTGGCGCATCTGATCTTCCCCGATGACGTTCAGACCAAGCCCTCAGATAAGGAGGCGGGAGGCCCCGAAGGCCGGATCGCCCCTGCCGCAATTCGGCCAGCCGAGGCCGATCTGGAGGCCGCCGCCCGGATGATTTCTGCCGCCAAGCGTCCGGTGATCGTCGTCGGGCACGGCGCTTATGATGTGCGCGAAGACGTCGCTGACTTGGCGCGGAAATTGGGCGCGCCGGTGTTGACGACCTTCAAGGCCAAGGGGCTTGTGCCGGATGACCACCCCAATGCCGGCGGAGTGCTGGGGCGATCCGGGACGCCGATTGCCAGCTGGTTCATGAACGAGGCTGACTTGATCGTGGCGCTAGGTGCCAGCTTCTCGAACCACACAGGCATCGAGAAGGGGAAAGAGATCATTCAGGTCGATTATGACCGCATGCAGCTGGGCAAATTCCACCCCGTCGCTTTGCCCGTCTGGGGTGAGGTCGGGGCGTTTTGCAATGGTCTGGCCGCGCTGTCGCCGCGCAATGCCGACGCTGATGATCAGGTCAGCGAGCTGGCCGAGAGGTGGCAGATCTGGCGCAATGAAAAGCAGACCCGGCTCAGCGAGGATCACGGCAGCGGCATCCACTCCTTCGCGATTTTCGAAGCGCTCGGCCGGCTGGTTCCCGACGACACGATCTTTGCGGTAGATGTGGGCAATAACACCTATTCCTTCGGTCGATATCTTGAAACCAAGGGCAGCCAGCGGGTGCTGATGTCGGGCTATCTGGGCTCCATCGGCTTCGGCTTCCCGGCGGCTATGGGGGCCTGGGCCGCGACGCAGGATCTGGAGGCGTTTCGGGGCCGCAAGGTCGTCTCCATCTCCGGCGATGGTGGCTTTGGGCAATACCCGATGGAGTTCACGACGGCCGTTAAATACGGCATGAACATCACCCACATCCTGCTGCACAATGGCGAGCTTGGCAAAATCTCGAAGGAGCAGCGGTCGGGTGAATGGCCGGTCTGGGAGACGAACCTGCACAACCCCTCCTTCGCGGCCTTCGCGCGGCTTTGCGGGGGGCATGGGGTGAAGGTCACCCAGGCCGATGAGATCGCGGCCGCCATTGCGGAGGCCCTGGCCGTCGACGGCCCCGCGCTGGTCGAGATCATGAGCGACGCTGAGCTGGTCTAGCCGTCAAACGGATGCGCCTCGAAGAAATTCGCTGCCGTCTGCTTAACGGTTTCGGCCATCTTCATATATTGCTCCGCCATCGGGTTGGTCTTGCGCCAGACCAGTCCGATGCGGCGGGCGGGTTGGTTGCCGGGAAAACGCGCCAGTGAAATATCGGCGGAGCGTTGTTCGATCGCGACGGCCATTTCCGGGATCAGCGTCACGCCCAGACCCGCGCCCACCATCTGCACCAGCGTCGAGAGGGAGCTGCCATCAAGCCCCCGCCCGGCCTGTAGCGAAGGGGCCTTGCAAAAAGCCAGCGCCTGGTCGCGGAAGCAATGCCCCTCCTCCAGCAGCAGCAGGCGCATCGTCTCCAGCCGGTCGGGGCTGGGCACGGGCTGATCCGCGTCGGCGCGGGCGCGCACCAGAATGAAGCTTTCCTCAAACAAGAACACTTCGCTGAGGGAGGGTTCAGACACGGGCAAAGCGACCATGGCCAGATCAAGCCGCCCTTCCGCCAGCTCTTGAAGCAGCTTGTCGGTCAGCGTTTCGCGCACATGCAGGTCAAGCTCGGGGTAGGCGGTGGCGAAATCGCGAAACACTGCCGGCAGCAGATAGGGCGCGATGGTTGGGATAACCCCTAACCGCAGCTTGCCTGCCAGCGCGTCCTGCGCGGCCCGTGCCAGATTTGTCAGGTCGTCGACGCTACGAAGGGCGGCGCGGGCGCGCTCTGCGAAAGCCTCCCCAAAGGCGGTCAGCCGCGCTTCCCGGGGGCCACGTTCAAAAAGGGCAGCACCAAGCGTCTGTTCCAGCTCCTTAATCTGGACGGAGATCGCGGGCTGAGAGATCGCGCAGATATCTGCAGCCCGACCGAAATGACGTTGCTGGGCCACGGCTTCGAAATAGCGCAGCTGTTTCAAGGTAATCGTGTTCATAATCTGAAATTATCGCGACCATAGGAAAAAGTAAATTCTACTCATGGTTTTGGCGTGGTAATTCCTGCGACAAGACAGGAATTCTACGGGTGCTGTAAGAGCACCAGAACCATCCAAGGGAGACGCGACAATGGACGGACAAGATATCGGCAAATGCCCCGTAATGCATGGCGCCGCCGCGCATTTCAGCAACAAGGCGCGCACCAATCGCGAGTGGTGGCCAAATCAGCTGAACCTCAAAGTGCTCAGCCAGAACACGGTGGAGACCGACCCTTTTGGCGGCTCGCTCGACTATGCGGCAGAGTTCAAGTCGCTCGACCTCAAGGCGCTGAAGGCCGATATCACCAAGCTGCTGACGGATAGTCAGGACTGGTGGCCCGCGGACTACGGCCATTACGGCCCGCTCTTCATCCGCATGGCGTGGCACGCAGCAGGCACCTACCGCTTGGGCGATGGCCGCGGCGGCGGCGGGACCGGCATGCAGCGTTTTGCGCCGCTTAACAGCTGGCCGGATAACGGCAACCTCGACAAAGCGCGCCGCCTGCTGGAGCCGATCAAGGCGAAATACGGCAAGAAAATCTCCTGGGCCGACCTGTTGCTGCTTACCGGCAATGTCGCGATGGAGGACATGGGCTTCAAGACCTTCGGTTTCGGTGGCGGCCGGGCCGATATGTGGGAGCCTGAGGAAGACACCTATTGGGGTACTGAGGACGGGTGGCTCGACAATGACGACCGCTACAGCGGAGAGAGGGAGCTGGAATTGCCGCTCGCTGCCGCGCATATGGGTCTGATCTACGTCAATCCGGAAGGCCCGAACGGCAACCCTGATCCGCTCGGCTCCGCCCGTGACGTGCGCGACACCTTCGCGCGCATGGGGATGAACGACTACGAGACCGTGGCGCTGACCGCAGGCGGCCACACATTCGGCAAAGCCCATGGCGCGGGCCCCGAAGATCTTGTCGGCGCAGAGCCTGAAGGCGCCCCGATGGAGCAGATGGGGCTGGGCTGGATCAACACCCACGGCGCAGGCCATGGCGGGGATTCGACAACCTCCGGCATCGAAGGCGCATGGACGGCGACGCCAACCAAATGGGACATGTCCTATTTTGACACGCTGTTCGGCAACGAGTGGGAGCTGACCAAAAGCCCGACCGGTGCGAACCAGTGGGTCGCCAAGGGGGCGGACGGCACCGTGCCGGACGCGCATGACCCATCCAAAAGTCACGCGCCGATCATGACTGACGCCGACATGGCGATGCGCATGGACCCGGATTACGAGAAGATTTCGCGCCATTTCCACGCCAACCCTGACGAGTTTGCGGATGCCTTCGCCAAGGCGTGGTACAAGCTGCTGCACCGCGACATGGGGCCGAAGGTGCGCTATCTGGGCGAAGAAGTCCCCGAGGAGACGTTCCTGTGGCAAGACCCGCTGCCCGCCCCGTCCGGCGACACGCTGAACGCGGCAGATATCGACGCGTTGAAAGCCAAACTGCTGGCGAGCGGGCTGTCCACCTCGGAACTGGTATCCACGGCATGGGCTTCTGCTTCGACCTATCGAGGTTCGGACCACCGGGGCGGCGCGAATGGCGCGCGGATCCGACTGGCACCGCAAAAGGAATGGGAGGTCAACAACCCCGCGCAGCTGTCTAAGGTGCTGGGCGTGCTTGAAGGCATCCAGGCTGATTTCGGCAAGCCGGTCTCCATCGCTGATCTGATCGTGCTGGGGGGCTCTGCCGCGATTGAGGCTGCCGCCAAAGTAGGCGGTCATGACATTGCGGTGCCGTTCACGCCGGGCCGCGTGGATGCGACGCAGGAACAGGTCGATGTCGATTTCTTCGAGACCACGGAGCCGCAGTTCGACGGCTTCCGCAACTATCTGAAGACCGACTACGCGCTGCCGGCAGAAAACCTGCTGGTCGACAAGGCGCAGCTGCTGGGGTTGACCGCGCCAGAGATGACCGCGCTTGTAGGTGGGCTGCGCGTGCTGGGTGGCAATTGGGACGGTTCTAATGACGGGGTGTTCACCGACCGGCCCGGCACCTTGTCCAACGACTTCTTCAAAGGCCTGATGGATATGGGCATCGTCTGGAAGGCGGTTGACGACAGCGCCAATGCGTTCACCGGCCATGACCGGGCAAGCGGGGCGAAGACGCATACGGCAACCCGTGCCGATCTTGTCTTCGGCGCAAACTCCCAGCTGCGCGCGATCTCGGAGGCCTACGCCCAGTCCGATAGCGAAGGGGTCTTCATCGGAAACTTCGTGGAAGCCTGGGTCAAGGTCATGGATGCCGACCGGTTCGACGTCGCCTGACCATTTGATTTCATAGCGAAAATCAAGATGGCGCGCCCTGGGTTTGGGCGCGTCATTTCTTTTACGGGGTCACCTTCTGCGACGTGATGCCGAAGCCGTGAAATGCGGCTCGCGGCTTTTTGCAGCCCGATCCGCCCTTTGGCGGCTTCCCGCTGCCAACGCGTTGGAATCAGGCCATCCCTGCCGGAATGGGCTCAGATTCCAAGGGTCCAATTGTCTTTTAACGCATTGAAATCACGCTGGCGTAACCTGCGGGGCAGATGCCCCGCAGCTTGTAGCCAGGAGGCAGCACGATGGACGCAACGCGTATTGACACCTCGCTTGCTAGTCAGGACACGGTTCAGATCAGGTTTGAGTTGGGGGCCGTCGAAGATGGCAGCTACCACGTTGTAGTTGACGGCGTCGGGCGGTCGGAAAGCTTCACCATCGACGAAAACCAATGGGAAAAGATTTTCGTGACCGCGTTCAGCTTCCTGCAGGAGCGGGGGGACTGGATGCTGGAAACCGGCAGCAGGTTCGGCTTCGGCCACATGCACGACCCCTACGCACCTTACGGGTGCAGGCCAACGGCTGGGCGGCATTTGCTGAGACCAACGGTTCAGGCGCCGTGGTGAACCTTGAATTTGGGGACGGTGACATCTTTCAAATCGCCGCTCGCAATGCGATTGATCTTGATGCGCTGAAGGTTGACTTCATCTTCCTGTGACGGCCCGTTGCCCGCTGGCATCGTTCAGCATTGCGGTTGAGAAAGGATTCGGACGCTCTGCCCCCGGTCTTTTTTTGCAACGCTCCAGCGGGCTGATCGCTCCGCCTTAATCTGCCAGTCGCATTGTTTGCGACAGAAATTCAGCAAGCCGGGGGTGAAGCCGCGCGCTGGCATAGGTGCTTTCAGCATGGGCGCGGGCGGCGTTCTGCTGTCTTCTGGCGGCGACGTCGTCAGTCAGCAAATGCGTGACACGCGCCGCGATCTGGCTTGGGTCGTCGAAATCGGCATAGGCGACGGTGCTATCAGGCGCGGCTTCGCGCACGGGCGCGGTGTCCGAGGCCACAATGGGCGCGCCTGTCATCATCGCCTCAATTAGCGACCATGACAGCACGAAGGGCCGCGTCAAATACACATGCGCTCGGCTGCGCTGCAATAACGCGCGGTAATTGGGCTTGCTTAAAAACCCGGTGAAATGCAGCCGGGCCGGGTCAAAGCTGTAGGTCTTCAGCAATTGCTGTTTGTAAGTCAGCTTGCCCGCCGGTTGCGCGCCGTAGCAGGTGCGGTCGGTCCCGGCAATCACGCAATGCAGATCACGCCGCACCTGCTGCAGCTGCGCCCAGGCCGCCATGAATTGCGGGAAGCCGCGCATCGGCTCCATCCCGCGGGTCGCGTAGGTGACAATCGGGGCGTCTGCGGGAAGGCCCTCATGCGAAAAGGCCCGGTCGCCGTCTTGCACGGGGCGGTAAAATCCCGCATCGACGCCGTCATGCAGCACGGTCACGCGCGGTTGCAAAAGATCGGGGAGCTGGTCGGCCTGAAACCGCGTCGGCACCCAGATCGCATCTGCCGATTGCGCATCCAGCAGGAAGGGCAGGTTGCGGCACAAGGTGCGCGCGGCTTTATCTTCCCGGTTCAGGCGCGGATAACCCGGTTCCCAATCGACGCCCTGGTCGTTGTACCACCATTCCAGATACTGCACGAAACGCGCCTTCGGCCAGACGACCCTGGCCAAGCTGCCTGACCCCCAGCCTGAATGGGCTACGACGATATCCGGGGTGAAGCCGCCTTTGCTCAGGGCCGCACCAATGCGGGTAAACGCCTGCGCGTTCAGGACGGCCTTTTCGGTGCCGCGCAGATAGGGATGCGTCGTCTCTGCAGGGTCGCGGGCGCGGGTATAGCGCACCACATGGACACCGGGCAGCATCCGGTGATCTTTGCGATCGGCTGGCACGTGTTCCGCAGCGGTCGCAAAAACCACCCGCCACCCCAGACCCGCCAGATATTGCGCGAGCCCACCAAACTGGGCCGGAAAATTTTCGTGGATGAACAAAATACTGGCCATGTGGCACCGCTAATCCGAAAGAAAAAAGGTTCGGTTAACGGCATTAAGGATCATGTTTTGAGGCGCGCGTGGTTAATGGGTGGGTTCAGAGATTTTCCCGCAAGCTATGAAAATTGTTAACAAATCCTAAGAAAAAAGGCGACCGGCGTTAACGCCTCCGGGCGCCCAATCATGCATAAGAGCCGGCGTTGGTGGGACAACTACGAAGTTAACAAGGGGTGCCGCGCGGCCTTGGGCTGCGTCGCGAGATTTGACATGACAACCTATGCTGTAACGACGGCCAACTGGAATGATCCTGCGTTCTGGTCCGGGCTTTCAGAGTCCTCTAGCGGTCATACCCTCGACTTTTCGGGCCTTCCGTCAAACTACACCGTCGCTTTTGACCCGGACAGCGGCCTGCTTACAATGTCGGACGGCACAACCACCTTCAGAGTTGGCGACAGTTCGAATGGGGGCAGCACCGACGCGAGCCTTGGCGGCACGACGCTGTTTGACTATTTCACCACTTACATCGGCTCCGATGGAGCTGACGACTACACCGGCACGTCAGGCAATGACACGATTTCGACGGGTGCGGGCAATGACTCAATCGATGGCGGCGCCGGCGCGGACGTCATCGATGCGGGCGATGGCGATGACACTGTAAACTATGCCGTAGGCGGCGATACCGTTGATGGTGGGGCCGGCAATGACACGCTACGAGGCGGGTTCAACCCAGGGGTTGACGACGCGCTGCTGCGCGGCGGCGCTGGCGACGACTTTATCCGAACCTACGGGGCGAATGACACGCTTGAAGGCGGCGAGGGCAACGATGACCTTGTCGGCGACGGGGGGGATGAGCTGTTTGACGGTGGCGCAGGCAACGACACGATTTGGACGGGCGATAACGGCAATGATACGGCCTATGGCGGCGCGGGTGACGATGTCATTTACGCGGGCCGCGATGCCGATACGATTGATGGGGGCACCGGTAACGACTCCCTTGTCGGGTATGACGACCAGCAGACATTTGTCTTTCAGGACGGGTTTGGCAACGATACCGTGGCCGGCGGCAGTGCGGGTGTTGACGAGGACGTCATCGACCTCAGCGGGCTGAGCGGGCCGGTTACGGTTGACTATACGGGCTCTGAATCCGGCACGATTACCGACGGCACGGATACGATCACCTTCGACGAGGTTGAGCGAATCATCCTGACAGATCACGATGATCTGGCCGATGCAGGCGACGTCTCTGGCGGGGTCACGTTGGATGCAGGCGCGGGCGATGACACGATCATCGGCGGTCAATTGCATGACAGCATTGAGGCTGGCAGCGGAAATGACAGCATCGATGCGGGCAATGGCTTGAACACCGTTAGCGGGGGCGACGGCAATGACACGATTTCTTCCGGAGGTTGGAGTGACAGCATTGATGCCGGGGACGGCGATGACCTGATTTCGGCCACCTCAAGTGGTCATGATACGATCAACGCAGGCGCAGGCAATGACACCGTGGCCGATGCGGGTAGCGGCAACGACGTCATTGATGGCGGCTCGGGTCATGACAGCCTCTTTGGTGAGGAAGGGGACGACACCATCCAGGGCGGCACCGGGGATGACACCGTCCATGGCGGGCGCGGTGATGATAGCATCACGGGCGACGACGGCGCCGATTTGCTCTTTGGCGACGGCACCCCCGCCAGCCACGGAACGCAGGTCAATGATGGTGACACGGTCACCGCGACCGAAGGGTGGATGTCCTATCGCTGGAACACCGATGGCGGCGCGGCAACAATCAGGCTGAACGGGTCCGGCACGACGGCGGGCGATGGCAGTGTTGAGCAGATCCACGTCTCCGACACCGATGGCGGCGGCGTGCTCACGCTGGAGCAGTTCGACGAAGGCGGCGACATTGTCATCCTGCCCGAAGAGCCGGAAAGCATCACCAACACGGCGGCAACGGCAACCTATAGCGAGTTCG
>CALHHY010000039.1 GCA_938030665.1 uncultured Litoreibacter sp.
CAAATCAGAGCGATGAGGGAGAGTGAGAAAAGACGCTGCATGTTTCTTGGGGTAGGAAAGCAATTTGGCGTCATTATGACCGAGCCACACCAAGGCGTCTGGCCACAGAATTAATGTGCAGGTTGTAGCTTTGGAGGTAGATGAACTGATCGTCGGAAAAGCCAAAGGTTGGCTAAGGAAATCATCCGATTGTATGGGCTCAAAGCGGTCACTGCTGTCCAGAATGTCATCCTTTCACGTCACCAAGACCAACCACCGCCAGAACCCGGTTTCCGCCCCGCACGCGCTAGGTTAGCAGGAGGGCCCGTTTGGCAAGCGCCCTTGTGGACGATCCTGAAACGGCATCGATATTCCTGGCTTTCAGATCAAAACCGATGGTGCGTTAGGTGAGGGGCGCAGGCTGACGGTGGTACCCGATAAAGAGCCGACCGAAACCAAAAGACTGCCTAAACCACCACATCCATTTCCTGCTGCGTCCCGACGCCGAAGACGCGCTTGTATCGCTCGATCTCCAAGGCAGGGCCCATGGCCTTTTTGGGATTGTCGGACAGCTTCACCGTGGGCTTGCCGTTGGCCTCCACCGCCTTGCAGACGAGCGAGAACGCTTTCAGCCCGTCATTCGGCACCAACCCGCGGAAGTCATTGGTCAGCATCGTGCCCCACCCGAAAGAGACGCGCACACGGCCCGCGAACTGCTTTTGCAGCTCAATGATCTTGTCGACATCCAGCCCGTCGGAGAAGATCACCAGCTTCTCCTCCGGGTTCTCGCCGCGTTCCTTCCACCAGCGGATGGCGGTTTCGGCCCCTGTCGCCGGATCGCCGGAATCGATGCGGATGCCGGTCCATTTTGCCAGCCAATCGGGCGCGTCGCGCAGGAAACCGACCGTGCCATAAGTGTCTGGCAGGATGATGCGCAGATTGCCGTCATGTTCCTCATGCCAATCGGCCAGCACCTCATAGGGCGCGCGTTTCAGCGCGTCGTCATCCTCGGCCAGGGCGCTATAGACCATGGGCAGCTCATGGGCGTTGGTGCCGATGGCCTCCACCTCGCGGCGCATGGCGATCAGGCAGTTGGAGGTGCCGACGAATTTATTTCCCAACCCCTCCCCCATGGCTTGCACGCACCAATCCTGCCACATGAAGGAATGCCGCCGCCGCGTGCCGAAATCGGCAAGCAGCAACCCGTCAACAGGCTGCAACGCCTCAACCTTTTCCCATAGCCGGGTCATCGCGCGGGCGTACAGGACCTGCAGTTCGAACCGGCCCATCCCCTTCAGAACGGCGCGGGAGCGCAGCTCCATCAGGATGGCGAGCGCGGGGATTTCCCACAGCATGACCTCCGGCCATTTGCCTTCAAACGTCAGCTCAAACTGCCCGTCGCGCTTCTCAAGGTGGTAATCGGGCATGCGGAAACCTTCGAACCACTCCATGAAATCCGGGCGGAACATTTGGCGCTTGCCGTAGAAGGTGTTGCCCCGCAGAAAGGTGCTTTCACCCCGCGACAGCGAGAGGGAGCGGACATGGTCCAGCTGCTCCCGCAGCTCCCCCTCATCAACGATCTCGGCCAGCCGGATGGATTTTGTCCGGTTGATCAGCGAGAAGGTCACATTGGTATCCCGCTTGTTGCGAAATACCGATTGGCACATCAGCAGTTTGTAAAAATCCGTGTCGATCAGGGACCGCACAATCGGGTCGATCTTCCATTTGTGGTTATAGACCCGCGTCGCGATATCAACCATTGACCGATACCCCCGCCGCCGCCATGCCGTTCATCGCCTCGGCCAGGGAGGTATCGGCAATCGCCCGGCACAAAGGCGCCTCGACCGTGACCTTGAACCCCAGCTTGGCTCCGTCCACGGCGGAGTAGTTGACGCAGTAATCAAGCGCCAGCCCCGCCACCGTCAGCCGCGTCACCCCGCGCGCTTTCAGGTAGCCGCCAAGCCCCGTTGGCGTTGCATGGTCATTTTCAAAAAACGCGGAATAGCTGTCGATCTGCGACCGAAACCCTTTGCGCACGATCATCTGCGCGGGGTCCGTGCGCAGGTCCGGGTGGAAAGCCGCGCCATCCGTGCCTTGTATGCAGTGATCGGGCCAAAGCACTTGCGGGCCGTAAGGCATATCGGTCATCGAAAACGGCTCCGCCCCATGGCTTGATGCGAAAGAGCTATGCCCGGCCGGATGCCAGTCCTGTGTCAGAACCACGGTGGAAAACCCGTCCATCAGCGCGTTGATGCCGCCGATGATCTCGTCGCCGCCGGTCACAGCCAGACGGCCGCCGGGGCAGAAATCATTCTGCACGTCAATCACGATCAAAGCCTCTTCGGGTCCACGCATATCCGGCCTCCTCAATCCACCGGGTCATTGCTAAGCGGCCAACCCCTTGATTGCAACGCACAAGGCCCGTATCTGCTCGCTCATGTATATTGTCGCCGCCCTCTACCACTTTACGCGCTTTGATGACCCTGACACGTTGCGCCCCGTCATCCGCGAGATCTGCGAAGCGCATGGCCTCTGCGGCACGCTGCTTTTGGCGCGCGAAGGCATTAACGGTACCGTGGCAGGCGGCCGCGACAGCATCGACGCTTTGCTGGCGCATCTGCGCACCCTGCCCGGCTGCGAAGGGCTGGAGCATAAGGAAAGTACCGCGTCGGATATGCCGTTCAACCGCATGAAAGTCCGGCTGAAACGCGAGATCGTGACCATGGGCCAGCCCGATGTCGATCCGACCGCAGGCACGGGCCATTATGTCGAGCCCGAGGATTGGAACGCGCTGATCGAAAGCGAAGACGTCGCCGTGATTGATACGCGCAACGACTATGAGGTGGCGATCGGCACGTTCAAAGGCGCTGTCGACCCGGAGACCAAGAGCTTCGGCGAGTTCCCAGCATGGTGGCAGGCCAACAAGCAGCGGTTCCACAACAAGCGCATTGCCATGTTCTGCACTGGCGGCATCCGCTGCGAGAAATCCACCAACTACCTGCTGGGACAGGGCGTGGAAGAGGTGTTTCACCTCAAAGGCGGCATCCTGAAATACCTCGAACGCATCCCCGAGGGGCAATCCACCTGGGACGGCGAGTGTTTCGTTTTTGATGGCCGCGTTTCCGTCGGCCATGGGCTGAAAGAAGGGCGGCACAAGCTGTGCTACGCCTGCCGCCGCCCGTTGGAGCCGGAGGATTTGCGCCGCGACACTTACGAGGCCGGGGTCACCTGCCATCACTGCGTCGAAGAAACATCCGATGCTGACAAGGCCCGGTTCCGCGAGCGCCAAAAGCAGATCGTGCTCGCCCATCAGCGCGGCGAGGCGCATATCGGGTAAGTGACGAAGACTCAGCTTCATTCGGAAACCGGCAGGATCGCGGCCAGGTATCCGCATATGCTCAACGTGCTGAAGGCTCAGAACACAGCCTATGGCACCGAGCCGGTCACCATCCGTCTCGGCGAGATGGCGCGCTTGGTGCACAATCTCTCCAACAAGGCCCGACTTTCAATCACTGGCGCGAACGAGGCGCGGCGCATAGCCCCCGGACATTTTGATACCCAATTCCTTAAAACCCCCTTGACCTTCGCACCGGCCTGTACTCTCAATCCCAACAGGTGCAGATCGCTGCGCTTGTTTTTTGGGTTTCGGCATGACCGTTCTCGCCTCGTTTCAAAATGGCCTGTCCAGGCCGCAAGGGCGCCGGTTTGGCGGCATGGCAGCGCCGCACCCCGCGTTGATTTGGCGGGTAGACCCACGACAGGCTGTTCAAATTGACATCTACGAGGGCGACGTGATCAGCGTCATTGGCGCGGATCAGGTGCCGGCCTTCCAAATCGCGGGGATGACGGCTGCTGGCGCGTCGCTTCTGCCCGGTCTCAACGTTAAACCGACCGCCAAGCCCCAGCTTGAGACCTTCGCCAGCGAGGCGTTCAGCGGCTGGTGCGCGGCCAATGGCGGCACACCCGACAGCGTCGAGGCCGCCCAGATCAGCAACGCGGAGCCGCTGTTTGTTCTGCGTGCCACGGAGAGCGGGACCCTATGGGTCATCAACCCCCGCAGCACCGTCGACCACATCGCGGGCCAATCCTCCGGCGCATTCGAGGTCGGAATAAAGCGCGCCGCTGCTGCCAATCTGCTGCTGCCCCCGCCATTGGGCAAGATACGCAACGAATTCACCGTCTCCCGCGCGACGGCGCAAAGCTACCGGCTGAACAAGGGGGAATATGTCCAGGTCATCGACGTGGATGGGCAGCAATGTTCCGACTTCATGGCCTTCCGTACGCGCGGGCTGGACGCGGGCGTCGAGCAGCGCATCGACAGCACCGTCACCCGCTCCCTTGTTGGCGGGGCCTATCCGGGGCCGGGCCTGTTTGACAAATTCTTTGACTCCGACATGCGGCCCCTGCTGAATGTCGTGCAGGACACGGTCGGGCGGCATGACACGTTCGCGCTGGCCTGCACCGCCCGAGGATATGAGGAACGGGGCTTTCCGGGCCATGTGAACTGCTCCGACAATATCTCCGACGCGATGGCGGATTACGGGGTCGAACGCCGGTCGGCCTGGCCCGCGATCAACTTCTTCTTCAGCTCCTGGATCGACCGCAGCGACAACCGCATTCAGGTGGAGGAATCCTGGTCCCGCCCCGGCGATTACGTGGCCATGCAGGCCATGGACGATCTCGTTTGCGTCAGCACCGCCTGCCCTGACGATGTCGACCCGATCAATGGCTGGAACCCGACGGATGTGCATATCCGCATTTACGAGCCCGACACCCCGATCCAGCGCGCGATTGCGCATCGCCGGAAGGAAGACGCCCCCATGGCCCTTAGCGAGAACTCCGCCTTTCACGACCGGACCAGAAAACTGACGGAGCAGTTCGTCCCCGCCCGCGACCTGTGGGTGCCCGCCGCCTATCCCAGCATCGGCACCACGGGCGAATACTGGGCCTGCCGTGAACGGGTGACGCTGCAGGATATGAGCGCATTGCGCAAATACGATATCGTCGGCCCCGATGCCGAGCGGCTGTTGCAACACACCATGACCCGCAACATCGCCAAGCTCGCGCAATGGCGGGGCACCTATACGCTGCTTTGCGACGCGCAAGGCGTGGTGATCGACGACGGGACCCTGTTCCGGTTGGGCCCTGACACATTCCGCTGGTGCTGCGGGTCTGAGGAATCCGCCCGCCATCTGGCAGCGCTTGGCGAGGGGATGGATATCCGCATCCACGATATGCAGGCCTCCCTGCCGAACCTGGCGCTGCAGGGGCCGCGGTCCCGGGACCTTTTGCGCAAGATCGTCTTCACCCAGCCCCACGTCCCCTCCCTTGATGCGGTCAAATGGTTCGGCGTTACGGTCGCGCGCCTCAATGATCGGGAGGGTATCCCGTTCATGCTGTCGCGCTCCGGCTACACGGGCGAGCTGGGTTATGAGCTGTTTTGCAGCCGCTCCGATGCGCCCGCATTGTGGGACGCGCTGATGGAGGCGGGGGAGGAATTCGGCATCGCCCCCATGGGCGCCAACGCGCTTGAGGTGATCCGCATCGAGGCCGGGCTTGCCGCTGCCAATGCCGAATTTGCGCCTGACGTGGATGCGTTTGAGGCCGGGCTTGGCTTTGCCGTCGACCTCAAGAAAGATCAGTTCGTCGGGAAAGAGGCGCTGGCCCGCAACAGCGAGAACCCGCGCCGGGTACTGAAAGGTCTGCTGCTGGATTGCAACGACGTCCCTGCGCATGGCTCGCATGTCTATTTGGAGGAGCGCCCCGTCGGCATCGTCACCTCCGCCACCCGCTCCCCAAGCCTGGAGCGCGCGATTGCCATGGTACGGCTGTCGGTCGAGGTCTCTGAGGTCGGCACACAGCTGGATATCGGCCAAATGGACGGCCACCTGAAGCGCCTCTCCGGCACCGTCTGCGACATTCCGTTTGTTGACCCAAAGCGGGAGAAAGCCCGCGTTTGAGGGGCGACGGCTCTTTGACCCGAAATAGCGAACTGTTTCAACCCCGCCGAGCGGATGTGCCTTTCATTACCGCACAAGCCCTCGGATGCGGTTTACTCAGATGGCTTCTGGGCCAGACATAAGACGCTCGGCAATGGCCACGACGTCCCTTAGACCGCCGCCGCGCTTTGGATAAAGGTTTGAAGAAAGGCCGCCCCCATTTGGGAGCGGCCTTCTTTAACTTCAGCCGTGGTGCTGCCTGTCGGTGATTTCCTTGCAGGAAACCACCTGTCGGCACACTGGGTTCGTTCTAAAATTACTCAGTAATTTTCGAAACGACCCCGGCGCCAACGGTCCGGCCGCCTTCGCGGATGGCGAAGCGCA
>CALHHY010000040.1 GCA_938030665.1 uncultured Litoreibacter sp.
CGTTGAACGGGGCGATCAGGTTGATCGGGCGCTGCGGAAAGTCCTGCGCGGCAGCGCTGGCGGTTGTGACGACAAGGGCCAATGCGGCGGATGTGAAATAGCCAAGCTTCATAAGTTCCTCCCAAAGAAAGCTGATGTTTGTAACGTTGTCATCCGATTGGTATCGTTGTCAATTGAATTGTTATCGTTGTCAATTGAGATCAAGATGCGTAAGTTGCCGATATGAATGATGGCCCTGACTTCAAAGGCGAAAAGCCCAATCGAACAACGTTGCGCCACGTCGCAACCCTTGCGGGCGTCTCTGAAATCTCGGTCTCGCGGGTCATGCGCAATGCGCCAAATATCTCTGATAAGCTGCGTAGCAAGGTTATGGAGGCGGCAAATGCGCTTAGCTACACGCCGAATCGAGTCGCAGGTGCGCTGAAGAACCAAAGCAGCAACCTGGTAGCTGTTGTCCTCCCATCCATGAATAACGATGTCTTTGCGGCGGTGCTTGATGGGATCGAATCCGAACTGAACGAGCACGGTCTGCATTCGGTGCTGGGCCTCAGCCAATACGACCACGACAGGGAGTTGCAGGTGATCCGCGAGCTTCTGTCCTGGTCGCCCATGGGTATCATTATGACCGGCCTGCATCATACCGCCCCAATTCCTGAGATGATCGCGCAACTGGATATCCCGGTGGTGCAGATCATGGATATCGAAGGCACGCCTATTGGCTCTGCGGTGGGGATTTCGCACAGCAAGGCGGCTGTGGCGGCTGCCGATCACCTTTACGGCAAAGGATATCGCAAGATCGGCTACATTGGCGCGTGGAATGAACGGCCCGAACGCTCCCGCGCCCGCCGCATCGCTTTTGAGGGCAGGTTGGCAGAACTTGGCGCGCCTTTGGTGGCATCCATGATTGTCGATGAACGCTCTTCGGCAGTTGCAGGGTCTCGCACAACGGCCGACCTGCTGGCGCAACATCCCGACATAGATTGCATTTTCTATGCAAACGATGACTTGGCTATGGGCGGCCTGTTTCATGCGATGAGCGCGAATATCGACGTTCCCGGCGATCTGGGCCTGATGGGCTTTAACGGCATCGAGATCGGCAAAGCGACGCCCTTGCCACTTTCCAGCATCCAGACCCCCCGTTTTGAAATGGGTCAAGAGGCTGCGCGGCTATTGCTCTCGGCAAAAACTGACGGTCACCGGGTGGTTGATCTGTCGTTTCAGGTTTTTGAGGGCAAGACCGCGTAGATAGCCTGACCTACCGGGGCGCGGATTGGCAATTGGGCGTGCCCCCACCCATTCACACCCTCCGGCGGCCGGAACAAACAACTTATGCGGGCGGCAAATCTATTTGGTCTCAAATGCACCATCGGGCGTCTTGAGGTTGGGGCGCGTTAGTCGGGAACACAGTAATCGACTCGAAAGAGAGCAACTTTAATCCAACGAAATCGATGCGGTTTCTTGCAAACCGGTCGGAAAATTCAAGGCATTTCGTACTATAGGTCACAACACTGCTCTCTGGATTTCCGCTACAGCACGTCCTTCTTGCGCGGAGGTCCTGCAGCGAACATCAGAATTCGTTCGTTTTGTTTTCGCGGCGGTCGCAAAGCCCACAGAGCAGACCCCGAGTGCACAATGTCCCACGGCAGAATTGTCCCGCATGGCCGACTTTGAATAAGGTTTTGCGGCAGATAAACCAGCCAGGTGATCGCATTGAGCTTAAATTTCAAAATTTCCGCGATGCAGCTAAAGTCCGTTTCGGAGGCTGCTTTAGTTTTTTGGCGGTGCTACCCGAACGACATGAGACAGACAAACTATCAATATCCGTACTATATCTGACGGGCGCGAAAGTGCCCGGATGATGAGTGCTTGTTGATTGTTTCATCCTCCACTGGACCCATCATTTGCCTTTGTAAGCTGTTCTGCGCGATACGTTCAGATCGTATTGCTCAGTTGTTTACAGATTACTTAGGCGCCAACTCAGGGGAGTTGGCAGAGCGGTCAAATGCGGCGGACTGTAAATCCGTTGGGGCAACCCACCTAGGTTCGAATCCTAGACTCCCCACCAAGTCTGTCTTGAGACGCCAAGCGAGCTCGTGGTGACTGACCAAGGCGCGTCGACCACGTCGATGGCCGAAGCAGAGAGTAAGCAGTTAATCCTAAACGGCAGCTTCGTCCGCATATCAAACCTTCACATGGCCAGCAGCGAACAGGCGCTGCACCTTCTGTTTCAAGGTGCAAACGCGCGCGGCCCTGCAAACGTCCTAAAGCGCCGCCGCCTCACGGGCGAGCGCCTCTATGCCGGCCCAGTCGCCGTTGGTGAGCAGGCTTTTCGGGGCCACCCATGACCCGCCAGCACAGACCACATTGGGCAGGCTCAGGTAGTCGCGTGCGTTTTTCATCGACACGCCGCCCGTCGGGCAGAAGGAGACCTGAGGAATGGGCGCGCCGATGGCTTTCAGCGCTGCCGCGCCGCCCGAGGCCTCCGCCGGGAAGAATTTCAGCATCGAATAGCCGCGTTCCAGCAGGCGCATGGCCTCCGTCGCAGTGGCGGCACCGGGCAGCAGAGGCAGATCCGCCTCCTCACAGGCATCGAGCAGCCGGTCGGTGGCACCGGGGGACACGCCGAAGACAGCGCCCGCGTCCTTCGCGGCCTGCACATCGGCTGGCGTCAACAAGGTGCCCGCGCCCACGACGCCGCCCTCCACCTGCGCCATCTCGCGGATGACGTCCAGCGCGGCGGGGGTGCGCAAAGTCACCTCCAGCGCGGGCAACCCGCCTGCTACCAAAGCGCGGGCCAGTGGTGCTGCATGGGCCGCATCCTCTACCACCAGAACCGGGACAATCGGCGCGAGCCTACAAATTTTCAGCGCTTCCTGGCTGGCATTAAGCGGGGTCATGGGTAATCCTTTTGTCAGTCAGAGGCCCGCCGAGAGGCGCGCCCACATAATGTTGCGGCAAATGCTTGGGCTAGACAACCACGCCCGCGCCACTGTCAGCGCGGCCCACGCTTTGGCGGAAGCTTTCAAACAGCTCCCGGCCTATCCCGTGGCCATTGCCGCTGAGATCGGGTTGCGCGGCCTCCCGGTGCGCCACATCGGGGGTCAGCACCTCCAACGTGCCATTGACCGCATCCACGCGGATGATGTCGCCGTCCTGAATTTTGGCGATAAGGCCACCGTCTACGGCCTCAGGCGACACATGGATCGCCGCCGGCACCTTGCCCGACGCACCAGACATGCGCCCATCTGTGACCAGCGCGACATTGAAACCGCGATCCTGAATGACCGATAGCGTGGGCGTCAGGCCGTGAAGTTCGGGCATTCCGTTGGCCTTGGGCCCCTGGAAGCGCACGACCACCACACAGTCGCGGTCCAGCTCATGCGCGCGCCAGGCGTCCTTCACGTCCTGCTGGCTGGAGAAGACCCGCGCCGGGGCCTCGATCACGTGGCGGTCGGGGTCCACGGCCGAAACTTTGATAACCGCGCGCCCGATATTGCCGTTCAGTTGCTTCAAACCACCCACAGGCTGGAACGGGTTGGAGGCCGGGCGCAGCACTTTCTCATTCTCTGATTTCGTGGCGCCGGGTGCCCATTTGATATGTCCGTTTTTGAATTGAGGTTCGGCATGGTAGTCCTTGAGACCATTGCCATAAATCGTCTTCGTGTCCGGGTGCAAAAGCCCTGCACCCAGCAGTTCGCCGATCATGTAGCCCAGGCCCCCTGCCGCATGGAAATGGTTCACATCCGCCAGCCCGTTTGGATAGACCCGCGCCATCAGCGGGGTCGCGTCGGAGATATCGGCAAGATCCTGCAAATCAAGCTGCACCCCCGCCGCGCGGGCCATGGCGATGATGTGGATGATCAGATTGGTGGAGCCGCCCGTGGCCATCAGCCCGACCAGCCCGTTCACGAATGTCCGCTCGTCCAGGATGTCGCAAACCGGGCGGTAATCATTGCCAAGCTTGGTGATCTCAAGCGCCCGTTTGGTGCCGGTTTCCGTCAGCGCGTCGCGCAACTCGGTACCCGGATTGACGAAGGAGGCACCGGGCAAATGCAGCCCCATGAACTCCATCAGCATCTGGTTGGTATTCGCCGTGCCGTAAAATGTGCACGTGCCCGGCCCGTGGTAGGAGGCCATCTCCGCCCGCATCAGCTCCGCCCGGTCGCATTCGCCTTTGGCAAAGCGCTTGCGCACCTCGCTTTTCTCGTCGTTGGGAATGCCCGAGGTCATTGGACCCGCAGGCAGGAACACACCCGGCAGATAGCCGAAGGTCGCCGCCGCAATGATCAGGCCCGGCACGATCTTGTCGCAGACCCCCAGATAGACTGCCGCATCAAAGGTGTTGTGGCTCAGCGCGACCCCTGCTGACAGCGCGATGACGTCGCGGGAGAACAGCGACAGCTCCATCCCGACCTGTCCTTGCGTGACCCCGTCGCACATGGCAGGCACCCCGCCCGCGACCTGCGCCGTGGCTTTGTTCTTGCGTGCGACCTCCTTGATGAAGGCAGGATAGGTCTCGAACGGCTGGTGGGCGCTGAGCATGTCGTTATAGCTGGTCACGATCCCCAGATTGGGCGCCTGTTCGGCCACAAGCGTGTCCTTGTCACCGCCCATGGCCGCGTAGGCATGCGCCTGGTTGCCGCATGTCAGGTGGCCGCGTCTCGGGCCTTCCTCCGCCGCCTGGGCCATCCGTTCAAGGTAGATGCGGCGGCTCTCGGACGAGCGGGCGATGATACGGGCGGTCACGTCCTGGATCGTGGGATGCATGTGCTCTGCTCCTGCTTGTTTGGGGCGTGATGTAGATATGTTAGCGCTAACAGTCCAGCAATAATTGGCGTATATTGCACGTTTGGCCAAAGATCATGGTTCGTCCCAATAGCGCCGCAGCTCGCGCCAGATCTTTTCCCCCACCTGGCAATCTGCGGGATCACGCGGGGCGAACTGAACCTGTGTGGGCAACACGGTTTGCGGGGTGCCGACCAGTTCCAACACCAGCTTGCGTCGAACAGCATCGCCGAAATCACCCCAGTCCAAAACGGGAATAACAAAGGCCCCCGGCCCACCAATGACGCAGTTGCGATAGTAGATATCGAGCCCCTCAAGATGCCAGGCCTGCCCCATGCCCTCGCGGGTCAGAAGCGGCAATCCGTTGATCACGACCCCCCTGGCCAGCACCGCGTCGCGGGCGCGTTCAACGCCGCGCCCCTCATTGTTCGGACCATCGCCGGAGATATCAATAACCTGCCGCAAGCCCTTGTAAATGTTTCCTTCTAGAGAATTCGCGCCGTAAATCAATGCCTCGGAAATCGCGGTCCGGCGCAAGGCGGGGTTGAACCGCGCAGTCAACGCATCAGCGAAGGCGTGCAAATCAGCGCGGGTCTCGACCAGCCGCCAGCTGACGACAACTTCCTGCGTGCCGGCCCATTCGATATAGGTCAGGGCGACGCGTTGCAGCAGGCCGGATTGGATGGCCGTAAAGACCTCGGGCGAGCGCAGGGCCTCGGCATAGCCGCGCCGCTGAATTTCCAGCTCGCGTTCCGACATAGAGCGGGAGACGTCAACCATCAGCGCCAGCTCAAGGTCCACCTCAATCTCCCGAGACATCGCGCTTAATGGAGCCCAGAGGGCAATCGCGCATATCAGAATTGGAAGCAGTCTCATTCTGAAATGATGCCCGCGGCGGTGTATATTATCCAGTCACTATTTGGGTTGACCGCGGCAGTGACGTCCACAAGGCTTTGATTGGGGCATTGTCAGGCGAAGGCAGCCCTGTATCGTTGCACCGGCAAGCTGGCCCAGCCCGGTCTCGGCTGGGTGGGTCGGAGAATGGCAGGATCGTCATATGAAATTAATTGTGGACAATTTTGTGGCATGACCTAGGGCGCTCGTCTGTGGCTCCTCCGGTCAAAATCTGTCGCAGATTTTCCGTCTTTCTTGCGCAGTAGCGCCCTCTTTTCAACCTAGCCCCGCCCAATCTCAACTAATTTGGAGCGAGTATGCAACTGCCTGCGAATGTCAACGACCCGTCATATCTAAAAATGGTGGCCGAGAAAGCCCCTGCGTTGATCTATGTTTTCAACCAGGAAACGGGTGAAAATGAATACACAAACCGGCAAATCAGCGACGTATTGGGCTAT
>CALHHY010000041.1 GCA_938030665.1 uncultured Litoreibacter sp.
CGTCGCGGCCGAAGCCTTCGGCGGTTTCGCAGGCGGCGAGGGCGAACAGGG
Source organism: uncultured Litoreibacter sp. (assembly GCA_938030665.1). Classification (GTDB taxonomy): domain Bacteria; phylum Pseudomonadota; class Alphaproteobacteria; order Rhodobacterales; family Rhodobacteraceae; genus Litoreibacter. Next base: position 52 of record CALHHY010000041.1, read on the forward strand.
TGGTGACGGCAAAAATCAGGCGGATCATTGGATTTCCTTTCGTGAAACTCATGGCCAAGCGCACAAAGGCGGGGATTGGTTCCCAACAAAACACCTCACATATGCAATTTTTGCTCGGAATTTCCCCTTTAGCCTGCCCCTACGGCACCCCAGATAGGCGGCATTAACCACGCTGGGGAAACAAATGTTTTCATCGAGTACTTTTCTTGCCATCGGCATTGCCGTGCTTTGCCTTGTTATCCTTATCTTCTGACAACCTGCCGCGGGCGCAGACAAGCTCGATTGTTTCCACCAAGGAAACCCCGTCACCCGAGATCGGGCGCCGAGCCGCCTATCGACCGAGGAAGACCCTGATAGCGGCCTCGAACTCCCGCGGTTTTTCGGCATGCAGCCAATGGCCCGCCTCCGGTATCTTCGCGAATTTCGCGGCGGGGAAGAGCGGCTTTATCACCTCCCGATGCGCGGGCAGCACGTAGTCCGAGCTGCCGCCTGACAAGAACAGCGTGGGCCCGTCATACTGCCCGTCCACCTGCGGGAACCCTATGATGTCAGCCATCTCAGCCTCCAGCACATCGTGGTTCAACCGCCAGGTCTTCGCCTTCACATCCAGCGATTGCAGCAGGAAGGCGCGAATGCCGTCCTCCGGCACGTGGGCGGCCAGCTGACGGTCGGCATCACCGCGTGTTTCAACCTGTGACAGGTCGATCTGGCGCATGAATTCGATCAGATGGGACTGGGTGTGGCCATAGGCAACAGGCGCGATATCGGCCACGACGAGCCGTGCCACAAGCTGCGGTCGGCTGAGCGCCAACACCATCGCGGCCTTCCCCCCCATGGAGTGACCGAGCACCGCAGCAGGGCCGGTGGCGTCCAGCACCTCGGCCAGATCCGCGCTCATATCAAAGTAGCTTTGGGTTGCCGCCCGGGGGCTTTGACCATGGTTGCGCATGTCGACGGCGGTGACGTGAAACGCGTCAGACAGCCGCTTTGCAATCACCCCCCAATTGCGCGCAGAGCCGAACAACCCATGCGCAATCAGCAGCTTGGGCAAATGCGGCTCCCCAAAAGACACATGATGCAGCATCAGACCTCGCAACGGGTTGGAAAACAGGCGTGCCCGTTATATGTTCGAGCACAGGAACGGTGTCGAGAGTTTGTTACATGGAACCGATTACGATTAATGAGTTCGCCGGGCAGGTGTCGGCGCAATTGAACGAGAAACTGGGCGCAAAGGGTGCCACGCTTGAAAAGCGGCTGGCCTATGTGCAGCGCACGTTGCCCAGACGCGTCAGGCGGTCGGGAGAGGCCTTGGTCGCCGCGCAACAGATGGGCCAGAACCCGCAACTGGCGATGCGGGTCGACAGCAACACCGTCGCGAAATCCTATGACGAGATCAGCCGGTATCTGGACGAGGTGGACGCGGGCCTAGTGAGATCGCGCAAGCGCTACAATGTGGCAGCCGGGGTGGCTGGGCAAGTTCTGATGGTGACTTTCGCCTTCGCCGCTGTGCTGATGTGGCGCGGACTTATCTGAGGGCCGCCGCAACGTCCCCCGGATTTTTTGATCAACCCCCTAATGGGCAGGCTTGATGAACGTGTTATTGCGCAGGTCTTGCATGGCTTGCTGAAGCTCCGCCTGCGTGTTCATCACAATGGGGCCGTGCCAGGCCACGGGTTCCTCAATTGGAGCGCCTGAGATCAGCAGAAACCTGACACCCTGCTCCCCAGCTTGTACGGTGACCTCGTCACCCGTGCCGAACTGTACCAACGTGCGATCACCGGAGAGGTCGCGGATGTTGACCTCCTCGCCCCGGATCTCCTTCTCTAACAGCACGCCTGCGGGTTGTGAGGCGTCGCGGAAGCTGCCAGCCCCCTCGAACACGTAGGCAAAGGCGCGGCGGTAGGTGTCGACCTTGAAGGTCTTGCGCAGCCCCGCCGGCACGGTCACATCCAGAAATTGGGGGTCGGCGGCAATGCCGTCCACCGGGCCGCGCTTACCCCAGAACTCGCCGATCACAACGCGCACCCTGGTGCCGTCATCGTCGATGATCTCAGGGATCTCGGCCCCCTCCACATCCTGATAGCGCGGTGCGGTCATCTTCAGCGAAGCGGGCAGGTTGGCCCACAACTGAAACCCGTGCATCTGGCCTTGCGCGTTTCCCCTTGGCATCTCCTGATGAAGGATACCCGACCCAGCGGTCATCCATTGCACGGCCCCGTCGGTGAGCGTGCCGGTATTTCCAAGGCTGTCGCCATGTTCCACCTCGCCCTTGAGGACATAGGTAATGGTCTCGATGCCGCGATGCGGATGCCAAGGGAAACCGCGTTCATAATGCGCGGGGTCATCGTTGCGGAAATCATCCATCATCAGGAACGGGTCCAGCATCGTGGGGTCGGTAAAGCCAAAGGCACGGTGCAGATGCACGCCGGCGCCTTCCATCGTGGGAATGGCATGTGAGGTTTGTTTAACAGGTCTGATGGACATTATGTGGTCCTCCTTTGACGCCGGATCTATGCCTTTGCCGTCGCCCAAACAATCGCAACGGCGCGCAGAAACGGTTCGGGCGCGCACGACATGTCGGTTCTGGGCGAGATTGTCCCGTGAAATGTCGGAGGCTCCTGCCCAGAAAAGTGAGGGGAGCGGCTATGAAAATCGGATTTATCGGGCTGGGGAATGTAGGGGGCAAGCTGTCGGGGTCTTTGATCCGCAATGGGTTGGATGTGACGGTCCGCGACCTTGATGCGGCGCTTGTGGCGGCGGCCGTTGCGAAGGGGGCGAAAGCCGGGGACAGCCCGCGCGCGATGATGGATGCCTGCGATTTGGTCATCACCTGCCTGCCGCATCCGACAATCTCCGCCGCTGTGGTGGAGGGGGAGGACGGGCTGCTGGAGGCCTGCGGCCCTGGCAAGATTTGGCTGGAGATGTCGACCACCGATGAGGCCGAGATCAAGCGTCTTGGGGCCAAGGTTATCGCGACGGGCGCGGCTGCTGTGGACTGCCCCGTCTCGGGCGGCTGTCACCGCGCGGATACGGGCAACATCTCAATCTTTGCGGGCTGCGATCGCGCAACCTTTGACCGGATTTTGCCGCTTCTGACCACCATGGGGCGGCGCGTGCTGCATACCGGTGAAATCGGCACCGCCTCGATGCTGAAAGTGATGACCAACTATCTGGCGACGGCCAATTTGCTGAGCGTCTGCGAGGCGCTGACCGTGTCAAAGGCCGCTGGCATGGATCTGGCCACAACCTATGAGGCGATCAAGATCTCCTCCGGTACGTCATTTGTGCATGAGACCGAAAGCCAGGTCATCCTGAACGGGTCGCGCTGCGTCGATTTCACGATGGATCTTGTGCTGAAGGATATCGGGTTGTTTCAGGAGATTGCGGAGCGTAACGGTGTGCCGCTCGAAATCTCCCCCAAGCTGATCGATATCTTTGAGGACGGGCAGGCGCGGTACGGGCAGCGGGCGCAGTCAGACGACATCATCCGCCGGTTGGAGGAGGCGACAGGGCTCGACATTCGCGCGCCGGGCTTCCCGGCGGAGCTGATCGATGACGAGCCGGAAGAGGCGGGATATGAGGTCGTCCCCCCGCGCGACTAGCGGGCCCGAGCGGGAGGCATTGAGCTTGCAGGCGGAAGCCGCTAAGCGGGTCGCGTCGCCCAAAGGAGCCATCCCGCCATGTCAGACGTGATCACCGGCATCGTCCCCTCCGCGCCGCGTCGCGCCTTTGGGTCGGGCGTGCTTTACGCGCTTGGCGGCTTGTTGATCTACATTGCGCTGACGCAGTCCCCCTCCGCGGCCTATGCGTTGCTGTTGATTGGTCTCGGCGGGCTGTCGATCTATGGCGGCTGGAAGATGTGGCAGGTCACCGGTCACTTAATAGAACTAACGGAGGAGGAGCTGCGCCTGTCCGACGGAACCCTCATTTGCCGGACCGAGGATATCGCCAAGGTTGACCGGTCTTTCTTCGCCTTCAAGCCGTCAAACGGGTTTCTGGTGACCACGAAAGTGGCTTACCCGTTCCGATATGTGCCGGGGCTGTGGTGGTGCATCGGCAAGCGCATCGGCGTGGGAGGGGTGACCTCGGGCGCGGAATGCAAAATCATGGCCGACACGCTGGCCGCGATGGTGGCCACGCGTGATGGGCTTCTGGACGACTTCAAACTGTAGGGCGGCAATTCCTCTTAGAGGAATTGCTTCAGAGTTTTTCGAAAAACTCTGGGTCCCTCAAAGCCCCTTTGCTCTGTAACTGGCCGCGATCCGCTCGATAGAAACGAGATAGGCCGCCATGCGTAGATCCTCCACATCATCGCGCTCATGCCATACCTTGCGCATCGCCTGATAGGCCGTGCGCATCGTGTCATCGAGGCCGGAGCGGACCAGCTCCAACTCCCCCGCCCCGCGCATGAACTTGGCTTTGAAATCGGGGCTCAGCTCCCATCCCAGCCCTTTATCGGCAGATAGGCGTTCCAGCTCCTCAATCAGCAGCCGGTGCTGCGCTTCCTCCTGCCGCTTTTCCATCCGGCCGAAGCGGATATGGCTGAGGTTCTTGACCCATTCGAAGTAAGACACGGTCACACCGCCGGCATTGGCATAGAGGTCCGGGATGATCACCGTGCCCTTGGCGCGCAGGATTTCGTCTGCGCCGGCCGTGATTGGCCCGTTCGCCGCCTCGATAATCAACGGAGCCTTGACGTTTTTGGCGTTGCCCAGGTGGATCACCCCCTCAAGGGCGGCCGGCACCAGAATGTCGCACTCATATTCCAGCGCGTTTGAGCCATCCTGGATGTAGCTTCCTTTGGGGTAGCCCGACACCCCGCCATGGTCGCCAATCCAGGCGCGCAGGGCTTCGATGTCGATGCCAGATTCATCATGGATAGCGCCATCGCGTTCAATGACTGCGGTGACCAGGCAGCCATCCTCCTCGCTCAGAAATTTTGCAGCATGGTAGCCCACATTGCCGAGCCCCTGCACGATCACGCGTTTGCCTTTCAGCGTGCCCTCCATTCCGGCTTTGGCGATGTCTTCGGGGTAGCGGAAAAATTCCTGTAACGCGTATTGCACACCCCGGCCCGTGGCCTCCGTACGGCCCTGGATGCCGCCTGCATTGATCGGCTTGCCCGTGACGCAGGCGCGGGCGTTGATGTCGGTGGTGTTCATCCGCGCATATTGGTCGGCCATCCAAGCCATCTCGCGCTCCCCCGTGCCCATGTCAGGGGCGGGGACGTTTTGTGACGGGTGGATCAGGTCGCGTTTGGCCAGCTCATAGGTGAAGCGGCGGGTGATTTGTTCCAGCTCGTGCTCTTCCCACTCGTTTGGGTCGATCCGCAGGCCGCCTTTGGAGCCGCCAAATGGGGTTTCAACGAGTGCGCATTTGAAGGTCATGAGCGCGGCCAATGCCTCCACCTCGTCCTGGTGGACGGCCATGGCAAAGCGGATGCCGCCCTTGACAGGCTCCATATGTTCGGAATGGACGGCGCGGTAGCCGGTGAACGTGTGTATCTTGCCCCGCAGCCGCACCCCGAAGCGAACCGTATAGGTGGCGTTGCAAACGCGTATCTTTTCCTCCAGGCCGTCGGGAAGGTCGATGAGCTTGACCGCGCGGCTGAACATGATCTCGACGGAATCGCGGAAAGACGGCTCGGAAGGGTTGGTCATGGGGAGGTCCTTGAGGTGGCTACGGGAGAAAGCGGATGACAATGGTATCTGTCTAAAAAATGTGCAGTTGGTAAATGCAACGCTGATCCAATCGCAAGGCTAATTCAAGGTTGATTTTGGTGATCAGGGATCATGCGGGGGTGGGCGCTGCGGCAGCGGTCCGGATGGGCGGTTGTTGGGCAAAACGGAACAATGCCTAGAATTTAATTCAACTGTTACCAGAAAAGCGTTGAAAACAAGAGCGATTGCACAGGTTTTGCCTAATTGAAGACACAGTATTTAGGTCAACTCATGCCTGTACGAATCTGATTTGCGTGGAGTTGGTCCGCGTGGCTTTTGATTTTTCGAAAGGTAAGGCATGAAAACCTCAGACTCTTTGTTGAACCGGGTGGGCAAATTGATGGGTCTCAATCGTGCGGCGCGCCGCGCGGCCGGTTTCCACAAAGATGAGGGTGGCGTGATGATCGTCTTCGCCCTTTCGATCTTCATCATGATGCTCTGGGTCGGCGGCATGGCCATCGACTTCATGCGGTTTGAACATCAGCGCTCGCTGATCTCCTACACCGCTGACCGGGCCGCACTTGCCGCGGCCTCATTGAACCAGCCGCTTGATTGCGAGGTTGTGGCCAGAGACTACTTCGAGAAATCGAGCCTCGACACCGACAACATTTACGTGGACGGTGTCTGCAACCCGCTGTCAAAGACGGTGCTGGTTGCTGCTGAAACCAATGTAAACAGCCTGTTTTTGAACTTGCTTGGCATCGATTCGATGCAGGCAGCCTCAAGTAGTGTTGCCCGCGAGTTTGCAGAAGACATCGAGATCAGCCTGGTGCTAGACGTCTCGGGATCCATGTCTGAAAATGACGCGTCAGGCGCGCGCACCAAGCTAAAAGCGCTTGAGGTAGCCGCGGCTGAGTTCCTTGATCTGATGCTGCTTGATACCAATCGCGGGCGTGTCTCGATCAATGTGATCCCTTACAGCACGCAAGTGTCCCTGGGTGCGGATGTGCTGGACCAGCTGAACGTGTCGGACGAGCACGAATATTCCCATTGCGTGAATTTCGAGGCCGCAGATTTCGAGACAACGGAAATCACCAGCGCGTCTGCCGGCATCGCCGAGATCGGTGGCGGGTTTGACTTTTCCAGCGGGCTGATGGCTGTCGGCGATGAGCTTGAGCGGACCGCTCATTTCGATCTGTGGACCAACGCGGTCAACCATCCCAACATCTCTTCCGATGATGAGACTGATAACGACCGTATCTGGGTCTGCAATCCCGAGGATTGGGCTGCGGTCACTTTGATGTCGGAAAACAAGCAGCAGCTGAAAGACGCGATCGCCGGATTTGAAGCGGGCGGTAACACGTCGATCGATCTTGGGGTGAAATGGGGGGCCTACTTCTTGAACCCAAGCTCTAACCGCCTCATCCAGAACCTCCCCGACGGTTCTATCAACCTCACTAAGGACGGGGACGATCCAACCAATGCAGATGGGTCGCCGGTACTGGACGGGGATGGTCAGGCCGAAACTGCGCCGGTGCGCGTTCCTGCTGCATTCTCTGAGCGTCCGCATAGGTACGGGCGTGAAAACACGCAGAAAATTCTGATCGTTATGTCGGACGGGATCAACACCACCCAGTTTACGTTGCGTGAAGATTGGCGCGAGGGCGCGTCGCCGGTTTACTACGATCAGGTGGACGTGGATTCCAACTCCGGCAACAATTACTTCTCGATGTATGAGCCGATTGCCGGTGACAATAATGACTACTTCATGTCGCGCGGCTCGCTCAGCACCGACTACTTCGATGGCTCCCCGTTCCGCGCGGGCGGCGAGCTGACCAATCTGTCCTGGCCCGAGCTGATGCAACATATGAGCGTCTATCACTACGTAGTCTTCTATAATTGGGCGAAAGACTTCAACTACTCTACCTTCTCCAACCTCTACTACGGCGCTTTTGGCGGGGTGGACGCCCCGGAGAAAGATGAACGCCTGAATGATGTCTGCACCGCCACCAAGGATGAGGACATCACCATTTTCACAATCGGCTTCGAAGTGTCCGAGCATTCGGCGGACGTGCTGCGCAAATGCGCTACCAAAGACACGAACTACTTCAACGTCGAAGGCGCGGAGCTGGAAGATGCATTTGGCAAGATCGCCAAAACCATCCAGCGCCTGCAGCTGACCAACTAAAGGCGGGACCTGAACGTGAGAAAGCTGTTGAGCCTTTGGCGGTGCGCTAAAAACGATGAAAGGGGGAATGCATCGGTTGAATTTGTGCTGGTGGTTCCGGTCTTCCTGGTCCTGTTCGTTTCGTCTTTCGAGCTGGGGATGGCCACTTTGCGCCTGACCATGCTGGAACACGGGCTCGACAAGGCCATGCGCGAGGTGCGTTTGGGGACCGGGCAGGAATTCTCCCGCGAGGATATTCGTGACGAAATGTGCGAACATGCAGGGCTGCTGAAATTCTGCAATGACAACCTTCTGCTTGAAATGGCCGTCATCAACAGCGCCACGTTCAACCTTCCCGAGAAGCGCGCAACCTGCATCAATACTAACGACCGCGATGCCATACCGGTGACCTCGTTCACGAATGGCGACAGCAGCGACCTGATGTTTATCCGCGCCTGCTATGTGATCGACCCGCTGTTCCCAACCATCGGTCTTGGCGCCATGGCGACCAAGGATGAGGCCGGAAACATGCAGCTTATCGCAAGCTCAATCTTTGCACAGGAGCCACCGAAAACCGAATGACCCAGCTTCGTCTGACATCTCAGTGGCTCAGCCATTTCGTGCTGCGCCCGCTTCGCCGCGAAGAGGGCGGGGTGACGGTAGAAGCCGTCATCATCATGCCGATCCTCGCCTTCTTCTATTGCGCCACTTTCGTTTGGTTCGACGCGTTTCGCCAGAAAACGCTGGTCATGAAAGCCAGCTACGCGGTCAGCGACGTGCTTTCGCGCCAAAGCCAGGTTGATGAGGCCTATCTTGACAATATGCTGGACGTGCTTGCCTACATGATCCCTAGCGGAGAGACACCGCAAATGCGCGTATCGCTGATCGAATATAACACCCGTGGCAACCCGGACGATACATTCTATCGTCTGCGTTGGTCACATGGTCAAAACGGTTTGCCAGACCTTACTCAGGAAATGCTTGACCGTGACACCTCGTGGATCCCGGTAATGGGTGACCTCGATGCAGTCGTCGTGACCGAGACGTTTGTGCCCTACAAACCGATCCTGAATGTCGGCATTAAAGAAACGACCTATAGCAATACCTATGTGACCCGTCCCCGCTTTGACCTGACGCTGCTGAAAACGGACGAGCCGGTCTATTACTCCAACGCTGATGACCGGGACGACGAATTGCTGGATCTTAGTGAAGGGGCCGATGACGGAGATACACCGCTTTCCGGACCGAACCCTGATACCCCGGCGAGTGAGCTTTAGCCACCGGCAACAATGAAGAAACGAGATGCAAGACGCCTCTGTCGCCGGGGGCGTCTTTTTTGTCTTTCATAGAACAGATTTGAGCCAATAGGCCCGTTGATTTTGATGCGGCACGATGATCATCATGATCCTGTCGCGCGCAGTGAAAGGGGCATGGCATGGGGTACAATGCCTGGCAAATTTTGAAGGAGGGGCTTACCGGCAACAAAGGCTGGGGGCCCGTCTGGCGCGACGCTGCGCCGAAACCTGAATATGATGTGATCATCATCGGCGGCGGTGGCCACGGCTTGTCTACCGCGTACTATCTAGCCAAAAATCATGGCATCACAAATATCGCAGTTTTGGAGAAGGGCTATATCGGCTCTGGCAATATCGGGCGAAACACCACCATCGTGCGCGCAAATTACGGCCTTCCCGGCAATTCCGAATTCTACTCTCACTCCCTCAAGCTGTGGGAAGGGTTGGAGCAGGAGCTGAATTACAACGTGATGATGTCGCAGCGCGGGGTCATCAATCTGTTCCATTCAGACGGGCAGCGTGACGCCTTCGCGCGGCGCGGTAACGCGATGATCAATCAAGGCGATGATGCGGAGCTTTTGAGCCGTGAACAGCTGCGCGCGGAACTGCCGTATCTTGATTTCGACAACCATCGCTTCCCCGTCTATGGCGGGCTGATGCACAAGCGCGGCGGTTCTGCGCGGCATGACGCGGTTGCTTGGGGCTATGCGCGCGGGGCGGATCAGCTTGGCGTCGACCTGATCCAGCAATGCGAGGTCACAGGCATCGACGTGGTCGGCGGGGTGGTCAAGGGCGTGCAAACCAGTCGGGGCCCGATCCGCGCCAAACGGGTGGGGATCGTCACCGCAGGCCGCTCCAGCCAGGTGGCGGCCATGGCGGGGCTGGAGGTGCCGATTGAAAGCCATGTGTTGCAGGCCTTCGTCTCCGAGGGGTTGAAGCCTGCCATTGACCACGTGATCAGCTTCGGAATGGGCCATTTCTACATCAGCCAGTCCGACAAGGGCGGGCTGGTCTTCGGCGGTGATCTGGACTTTTACGCGTCTTACGCGCAGCGCGGCAATCTGCCGATGATGGAGCATGTGATGGAGGCCGGTATGTCGTTGATGCCCGCGATCGGCAAGGCGAAGGTGCTGCGCAGCTGGGGCGGGATCATGGATATGACGCCCGACGGCTCTTTCATCATCGACCGGACCGAGGTGGACGGCCTCTACATGGATTGCGGCTGGTGCTATGGCGGGTTCAAGGCAGTGCCGGCGTCTGGCTGGTGCATGGCCCACCTGATGGCGGAAGACCGGCCGCATGAGGTTGCGAAGCGCCACACATTTGATCGGTTTCGGACGGGCAACGGCCTGATGGATGAAGAGGGCACCGGCTCTCAACACAACCTGCATTGAAGGGAAAGCGGATATGAGGATCACTTGCCCCATCTGCGGCGAGCGCGACCGGCGGGAGTTCTACTACCTTGGCGCACGCGATTATCTCGACCGTCCGGCTGAGGGCGATCTTGATGCCATGCACCGCTACCTGCATCTGCGCGACAACCCTGTCGGGGTGACCCAGGACCTGTGGCAGCACGAGGCCGGATGCGCGGCATGGATACTGGTGGAGCGCAATGTCACCACGCACGAAGTAATCTCCACCCGGCTGGCGCGCGAGAGAAAGTTATGAAGCGCATCGACGGCAAAGGGCTGATTGATCGCAATCGGCGGGTCAATTTCCGCTTCAATGGCCGCACCTATCAGGGGTTTGACGGGGACACGATGGCCTCCGCTCTGCTGGCCAATGGGGTTCGGGTGGTGGGCAGGTCCTTCAAGTATCACCGCCCGCGTGGGCTGATGTCCGATGGCAGTCAGGAACCAAACGGGCTGGTCGAGCTGCATCGCGACGGGCATATCACGCCAAACGTTCGCCTCACGCAGCAGGAGCTGCATGGCGGCCTGGACGCCCGCGCGCAGAATTACTGGGGAACGCTGGATTGGGACCTGCTGGAGGTGAACGACCTGCTCTCCCCCTTCCTGAGCGCGGGGTTCTATTACAAGACCTTCATGTGGCCGCGCGCGTTTTGGGAACGGCTTTATGAGCCGGTGATCCGTCGCGCCGCGGGCCTGGGTCGGCTCGCGATGAAAACCAACGCAGACCTGTACGAAAAAGCCTTTGCCCATTGCGATGTGCTGGTCATTGGCTCTGGTCCGGCCGGGTTGATGGCCGCGCTGACCGCAGGGCAGGCCGGGGTGGATGTGATCCTGTGCGACGAGGATTTTCGCTTCGGTGGCAGGCTCAACGCGGAAAGCCATGAGGTGGACGGCCTGCCCGGCCATGAATGGGCTGCAACGGTAATTGAAAAGCTGAGGATGATGCCAAATGTCCGCCTGATGATGCGGACAACCGTGACGGGTGCCTATGATGGCGGTACTTATGGCGCAGTGGAACGGGTCAGCCACCATCTTGCCAACCCCGCAGGCCGCCCGGTGGAGACATTCTGGCGGATCGTGGCCAAAGGCTGCATCTATGCGGCCGGCGCGATGGAGCGCCCGATTGCCTTCCAGAACAACGACCGCCCCGGCGTGATGATGGCCAGCGCTTTGAGGGGATACCTTAATCGCTACGGCGTCACGCCGGGCAAGCGCGTCGCGATCTTCGGCAATAATGATAACGCGTTCCGCACCGCGCAGGACCTCGCTGCCGCCGGGGTCCACATAGCGGCCTATGTTGATAGCCGCGCGGATGCGGCAATCACAGGCGACTTCCCGATCTATACCGGCGCGCAGGTCACGAATGTGAAAGGCCGCAAGCAGGTCGAGGGGGTGACCATCACCGGGTGCGGCACGGTAATGGCCGACTGCCTTGCGGTGTCGGGCGGCTGGAACCCGACCGTGCATCTGGCATGCCACATGAACGGACGCCCGCAATGGAATGAGAAAATTGCCGCTTTTATCCCTGTGCCGGGCATGGTGCCGGGAATGGAGGTGGCGGGGGCTGCCGGTGGCACTTTCTCGACCCTTGGCTGCCTGAAGTCCGGGATTTTCCGCGCCAAGGAGGTGTTGAAAGGCATGGGTCTGAGCGCCCGCGCGCCCGTAATGCCGGATGCCGAAGACGCGCCCACCCGCATCACGCCCCTGTGGTCGGTGCCGGGCAGGGGTCGGGCCTGGCTTGATTTCCAGAACGACGTGACGGTCAAGGATGTGAAGCTGGCAGCGCAGGAAAACATGTCCTCCGTCGAGCATATGAAGCGCTATACGACCCAAGGCATGGCGCCGGATCAGGGCAAGAATTCCAATGTGGGGGCCTTGGCGGTGCTGGCGGACGCGACCGGGCGCGGCATTCCTGAGACCGGCACGACGACTTTCCGCCCCCCCTATACGCCCGTGTCCATCGCCGCCATGGGGGCCTATGCGCAAGGGGACGGATTTGCCCCGCAACGCTTTACCACATCTGACGCCCGCGCGCGCAAAATGGGCGCGCCAATGATCGAAGCCGGCTTGTGGTATCGCCCGTCCTACTTCCCGCAAGAAGGGGAAACCCACTGGCGCGAAAGCTGCGACCGGGAGGTGGCGATGGTCCGCTCGTCCGTGGGGGTTTGCGATGTCTCCACCCTTGGTAAGATCGACCTGCAAGGTCCTGATGCGGCAGCCTTTCTTGACTTCGTCTATGTGAATACATTCTCGACGCTGAAAGTGGGGCGGGTGCGTTATGGGCTGATGCTGCGCGAGGACGGGCATGTCATGGATGACGGCACCACCGCGCGGCTGGGTCCTGAGCATTTTGTAATGACCACTACCACGGCAGCGGCGGGTCAGGTGATGCGGCATCTGGAGTTCGTGCGGCAATGTCTGCGTCCTGATCTGGATGTTCAGATCATCTCCACCACCGAGCAATGGGCACAATTTGCCGTTGCTGGACCAAAGTCGCGCAAGTTGCTGAACGCGCTGCTCGACGCGCCTATTGATAATGACAGCTTCCCCTTCATGGGCTGCGGCATGGTGTCGATTGGCGGTGTCGCGGCGCGGCTGTTCCGCATCTCTTTCTCCGGCGAACACGCCTACGAGATCGCGGTGCCTGCAAGATATGGCGAAAGCCTTTTTGAGGCGTTGTTGGCGCAGGCCGAACCTTTGGGCGGCGGGGCCTACGGGATGGAGGCGCTGAACGTGCTGCGGATTGAGAAAGGGTTCATCACCCATGCGGAGATCCACGGCCGCGTCACCGCCTTTGACATTGGTATGGCCGGCATGATCTCGGCCAAGAAGGACTGCATCGGCAAGACCGCCGCCACCCGGCCGGGGCTTCTGGGCGAGGTACGAGAGCAACTCGTCGGGCTGCAACCCGTGGGCCAAAAGAGGGAGGTTAGCGCTGGCGCGTTCTTGTTTGAGCCTGACGCCCCGCGCGACCGACTGAACCAGCAGGGATATGTCACTTCTGTTGGCCACTCCCCTCAATTGGGCATGCTTGGTCTCGGCTTTTTGCAGAACGGCCGTGCCCGGCATGGGGAGACGTTGCGCTTGGTCGATCATCTGCGCGGCACTGACTGCTTCGTCGTCGTAACCGCCCCTGTATTCATGGATAAAAAGGGAGGACGCGCGCGTGGTTGACCTGACCCCAAAATCACCTTGCGCCGGGCTGCTGCCTTTTGTTTGTGGCCGGGTACAACTGACGGAAAATGATCCGGGCGTCATAACCTCCGTCGCGCCGTTCGCGGGCAAAAACGATGCCGTGTCGGTCCATCTGGCCGAGGCAATTGGAGTTGGCTTGCCTGAAACGGGTAGTTTTGACGCCAAGGGCGAGATTCAGGTGATCTGGGCAGGGCAGGGCCAATATTTCATCCGTGCGGGCCAATCCCAGTCGGTGCCCGGCTCGGCGACCACGGATCAATCGGATGCCTGGGCCTGCGTGCTGCTGCAAGGGGAGGATGCGGCGGATGTCATGGCTCGGCTCTGCCCGCTGGACCTGCGGCGGATGGCCGAAGGTCACGTGGCGCGGTCCTTGATCGGGCATATGAATGCTGTGATCTTGCGTCGGGAGATCGGGTTCGAGATCATGGTTTTCCGCTCGATGGCCAAGACCCTTGTGCATGAAGTCAGCGCGGTCATGCGCTCGGTCGCGGCGCAACGGGGCGCGACCCAAAAACGCTGACCCAGAGTTTTTGCGATTTACTTTGCAAAAGGAAACCCACCGCGCTGCTGCAACTGGACTCTGCGGGGGCGGAGGTCGATATACTAGGGCATGAGCCTGCCGCCCGGATTTCTTGACGAACTGAAGACCCGCACCTCCATCGCGCAGGTGGTGGGACGCAAGGTGATGTGGGACCAGCGCAAGTCACAGCCCGGCAAAGGCGACATGTGGGCACCATGCCCGTTCCATCAGGAAAAATCAGCCTCGTTCCATGTCGACGACAAGAAGGGCTATTACTATTGCTTCGGCTGCCACGCCAAAGGCGACGCGCTTGGGTTCATCAAGGAGACGGAGAACGTCTCCTTCATGGAGGCGGTGGAGATCATGGCGCGCGAGGTGGGGATGACCATGCCCGCCCGCGACCCCAAGGCGCAGGAAAAGCAGGATCACCGTTCCGAGCTGGCAGCTGTGATGGAGCAGGCGGTTCAGTTCTTCAAACTACAGCTCAAGACCAATGCTGGCAGCGCCGCGCGGGACTACCTGGCGGGTCGGCAGATGGCAGAACCCGTGCTGGAGCGCTGGGAAGTAGGCTTCGCGCCGAATGGCTGGCAGCACCTCTGGGATCATCTGACCGGCAAGGGCGTCAGGGAGGAGCTGATCCTTGCCGCAGGCCTCGCCAAGGCTTCGACCAAGGGCAAGAAGCCCTATGACACGTTTCGCAACCGCATCATCTACCCCATCCGTGACGCGCGGGGGCGCTGCATTGCGTTCGGGGGCCGCGCGATGGACCCCGATGACACCGCCAAATACCTGAACTCGCCCGAGACGGAGCTTTTTGACAAGGGCCGCTCCCTCTACAATCACCGCGCCGCGCGGGAGGCCGCCGGCAAGGGCGCGCCGCTGATCGTGGCGGAGGGCTATATGGACGTCATCGCCCTGTCTGAGGCAGGTTTTGGCGCCACCGTCGCCCCGCTTGGAACCGCGGTGACGGAGATGCAGCTGCAAATGCTTTGGCGCATATCGCCGGAGCCGGTGATCACGCTTGATGGCGACACAGCTGGCCAGCGGGCAGCGATGCGGCTGATTGATCTGGCGCTGCCTCTCATTGGGCCCACCCAATCCTTGCGGTTCTGTGTCTTGCCCGAGGGGCAGGACCCGGATGACCTGCTGAAAGCCCAAGGCCCCGCAGCCATGCGCAAGCTGGTGGAGGAGGCCCGGCCCCTCGTCCAGCTGCTGTGGCAGCGGGAGACCGAGGGCAAGCAGTTGGACAGCCCGGAGCGCAAGGCGGCGCTTGATCAGTCATTGCGGCAAGCCCTGGGCAAAATCACCGATGCCGGGCTGCGCAACCACTATGCCGCCGAGATTAAGCATCTGCGGGCCGAGCTTTTCGCAGCACAACGTCCGAAACGGGACACGGGCGGATGGCAGAAGGGCGGCAAAGGGGCAGGCTGGACACCCCGAGCCATGGCGCCGGGGCGCGGTCCGGCAGCGGCATCGACCAAAAACTCATTGCTGGCGCGAAGCGCAGATGTCGAGGCGCGGGTGCGGGAGGCGGTAATCCTCGCAATCCTGATCAACCATCCCGCCTTGATAGCGGAGTTCTTGTCCGATCTTGAGCTGTTGGATTTGAGCGCACGGGATCATCAAGCGTTGATCGAAATCCTGCTGCGCCACCAGCAGGAGGATGACGGCGCGGTGTTGCGTAAAATTTTAGACAAAGAACTGGGCTCGGCTGCCCTTGAAAAGCTCTATGGGTTGAGCCATGTGCAGATCACACCGGCCGTGCGCCCTGATGCGGACGCGGCCCTGACCCGGATGACCGTGGCGGAGGAATTGGCAAAGCTGGCGGCCCGCCGCGCCGTACAAAGAGAGGTTGAAGAAGCCGTCGAGGACCTGGACGGTATCGCAGATGAAGGGATCACATGGCGGGTCGGACAGGCGACCGAGGCCCGTGAAGCCGCCAACCGAAAAGGTCTTTCGGGCGACGATGGTGACAGCGAGGATCGGAGCGCTATGTCTCAATATTTGCAAAGTCTCATAGATGGTGAGGTTTGGGTAAAGAAAAGAAAGTAAGCAGCGTTTGAAACCAACGTGCGAATCACTCCGAATCAGGGTATTGATTCGTTTGTAGATGATACCGAATCATTTCCGGCACCCCGTAGCCACGCCGCCTTAGCAGGAGCATCTCATGGCCCCAAAGGATACAGACGACCAAAAGCAGGAACGCGAAGACCGCGCCGAAGGGCTCGATATGAGCCAGGCCGCCGTCAAAAAAATGATCGCCGAAGCCCGTCAGCGGGGCTACATCACCTATGACCAGCTCAACCAGGTTTTGCCACCCGATCAGGTCGCGTCCGAACAAATCGAAGATGTGATGTCGATGCTCTCCGAAATGGGGATCAACATCATTGAGGAGGAAGAGGCGGAGGAAGACGCGGGCTCGAAGGAGCTTGCTACCACGTCGCAGGCCAAGGACGTCGTGCTCGCGACTTCCACCAGTGAAACGCTGGATCGCACCGATGATCCTGTGCGGATGTATCTGCGCGAAATGGGCTCGGTCGAGCTGCTGTCGCGTGAAGGTGAGATTGCGATCGCCAAGCGGATCGAGGCTGGGCGCAAGACAATGATCGAAGGGCTGTGCGAAAGCCCGCTGACCTTCCAGGCGATTACGATCTGGCGCGACGAATTGCTGTCCGAGGACATTTTGCTGCGCGACGTCATCGATCTGGAAACTACCTTTGGCAATCAGCTTGGCGAAGATGGTGAGGAAGAAAACGTCGTTGCGACCCCCAGTGCGGAAGCTGCGACCGAGAAAGACGAACAGCAAGAGCTGGACGCCGACGGCAACCCGATTGCCACCGATGACGACGACGATGATGAGGATGATCAGGCCAACCTGTCGCTGGCCGCGATGGAAGCGGCGCTGAAACCGCGCGTGCTGGAGACGTTGGATACCATTGCGGGCGACTATGAAAAGCTCGCTGAAATGCAGGATCTGCGGATTTCGGCGGCGATCAACCATGACGACACGTTCTCCGACAAGGAAGAGGGGGCGTATCAGAAGCTGCGTCAGGAAATCGTCGATCTGGTGAACTCGCTACACCTGCATAACAACCGAATTGAGGCGCTGATCGACCAGCTTTACGGCATCAACCGCCGGATCATGTCGATCGACAGCTCCATGGTGAAGCTTGCAGATCAGGCCCGCATCAACCGGCGTGAGTTCGTTGACGAATATCGCGGCTACGAACTGGACCCCGGCTGGGTCGACCGCATCGCGGAGAAGACAGGTCGCGGCTGGGTCGCGCTGATCGAAAAGTCGCGTGACAAGGTCGAAGACCTGCGGGCCGAGATGGCGCAGGTAGGTCAATATGTCGGCGTCGACATCACCGAATTCCGCCGCATCGTGGCGCAGGTCCAGAAGGGCGAGAAAGAAGCCCGTCAGGCCAAAAAGGAAATGGTGGAGGCCAATCTGCGCCTCGTGATCTCCATCGCCAAGAAATACACGAACCGGGGTCTGCAATTCCTTGACCTGATTCAGGAAGGCAATATCGGCCTGATGAAGGCGGTCGATAAGTTCGAGTATCGCCGGGGCTACAAATTCTCCACCTATGCGACATGGTGGATCAGGCAGGCGATCACTCGCTCGATTGCCGATCAGGCGCGCACGATCCGTATACCGGTCCACATGATCGAAACGATCAACAAGCTGGTCCGCACCGGGCGCCAAATGCTGCATGAGATCGGCCGCGAACCGACGCCGGAAGAACTGGCTGAAAAGCTGCAAATGCCGCTTGAGAAGGTCCGCAAGGTGATGAAAATCGCCAAGGAGCCGATCAGCCTTGAAACCCCAATCGGCGACGAAGAAGACAGCCAGCTGGGCGATTTCATCGAAGACAAGAACGCCGTTCTGCCGCTGGACAGCGCCATTCAGGAGAACCTGAAAGAGACCACGACCCGCGTTCTGGCCTCGCTCACCCCGCGTGAGGAACGTGTGCTGCGCATGCGGTTCGGCATCGGGATGAACACAGACCACACGCTGGAAGAAGTGGGCCAGCAGTTCTCCGTGACGCGGGAACGGATCCGGCAGATCGAGGCCAAGGCGCTTCGAAAGCTCAAACATCCCAGCCGGTCGCGCAAGCTGCGCAGCTTCCTGGACCAGTAACCAACAGATCAAGGCGCCCCCCAAGGCGCCTTTTTCCTTGGTCTTGCAAATCTGGTGGCCGTGATAAGATGCGTCACGTCAAAGGGTAGGTGGAGGGCCGTTATGCGACTTATCAAATGGATTTTGGGGGCTGTGGCCGTGCTTTTCGTGGCGCTTGTGGCGATTGGCATGCTATTGCCGCGCGAGGTCACGGTCGCGCGAAGCATCGAAATTGACGCCCCGGCGGAGAAAGTATTCCCGCAGATCAACTCCCTCAAGGCGATGGCTGATTGGTCGCCCTGGATGGACCGCGACCCGGATATGGTTGTGACCTATAACGAGGTCGCGACAGGCGACGGAGCGGTGATGGAATGGCAATCGGACCAGCGCGACGTTGGCAGCGGGCGACAGGAAATCACCGAATCCAACCTGAATGAAAGCGTGGTCACTGCACTCGACTTCGGGGATATGGGGCTGGCGGAAGCCAAGCTGCTATTGGCCGAGGCGCAAGGCAACACCGTTGTGACGTGGACGCTTGATGCCGATATGGGCGCAGGCCCCCTTGGCCGCTGGATGGGGCTGATGATGGATAACTGGGTTGGCACCGACTACGAAATTGGGCTCGGCCGCCTGAAGGAGCTGGTTGAAGAATAACGCGCTTTGGCGCAAAACTGCGCCATGCAGACCACATTCGAGATCAGCACAAACGGCCAGGGTCTGGTCGAATTCACACCGCATGTCGCCCGGTGGCTGGCAGGGCAAGGCGACGGGCTGGTGACCCTGTTTGTGCGCCACACCTCCTGCTCCCTCCTGATTCAGGAGAACGCCGACCCAGAGGTTCAGACCGACCTGCGCAACTACTTTGCCCGGCTCGTGCCGCCGA
Source organism: uncultured Litoreibacter sp. (assembly GCA_938030665.1). Taxonomy (GTDB): domain Bacteria; phylum Pseudomonadota; class Alphaproteobacteria; order Rhodobacterales; family Rhodobacteraceae; genus Litoreibacter. The sequence continues at coordinate 19,307 of CALHHY010000041.1, forward strand.
CCACGGACCCGGCGATGGCCTATCTTACCCATACTTATGAGGGGCCGGACGACATGCCCGCCCATATCAAGGCTGCGATGATGCCGGTTTCGCTGCAAATACCGGTGCAAGGCGGGCAAATGCGGCTGGGCACGTGGCAGGGCATTTACCTGTTCGAGCATCGCGATAGGCCCCATCACCGGCAGGTCGCGGCCCTGTTTCAACAGGTTTGACACTCTTTCCAACCGCTGCAGCGCGGATGCCACGCTGCGTACCCCCAATCACTAGCGGCCGGATTTCCCCTCTACCCAAACTATAGGCGCTGACCTATAGTCACTGTGGATAACTGGGGGATAACACCCAGAGCTTTGAAAGAGGGGTTTTGGGATGCGCTGCCCATTTTGCGGAAATGTTGACACACAGGTAAAGGACTCGCGTCCGGCCGAAGATCATGTGGCCATCCGGCGCCGCCGTTTCTGCCCGGCCTGTGGCGGACGGTTCACCACATATGAGCGCGTGCAGCTGCGTGATCTTGTGGTCATCAAGACCTCCGGTAAACGCGAGGATTTCGACCGCGACAAGCTTGAACGCTCTATCCGCATCTCGATGCAGAAACGCCCGATCGAGCCCGAGCGGATCGACCAGATGATTTCCGGCATTGTGCGCCGCCTTGAAAGCATGGGGGAGACGGACATCCCCTCCACCTCCATAGGTGAGATCGTGATGGAGGCGCTGGCCCGTATCGATACGGTGGCCTATGTGCGCTTTGCCTCGGTCTACAAAAACTTCCAGGCCGCTGACGATTTCGAGGAATTCGTCTCAGAGCTGCGCCCGCCGTCCACAAAAGAAGAGTAGCCCATGCGCGATGACGTCCGCTGGATGCGGCTGGCCTTGTCGCTTGGGCGACGGGGGCAGGGCCGTGTCTGGCCGAACCCCGCCGTGGGCTGCGTCATTGTGAAGGAGGGCCGCGTGGTGGGGCGTGGCTGGACCCAAGATGGCGGCAGACCCCATGCGGAGACCGTCGCCTTGGCACAGGCAGATGCCGCTGCCGCGGGTGCGACCGCCTACGTCACGTTGGAGCCCTGCGCCCATACCGGCCAGACCCCGCCCTGCTGTGACGCGTTGATTGCGGCCGGGGTCGCCCGGGTTGTGATGGCCCTGCAAGACCCCGACGCGCGGGTCGCCGGGCGCGGGTTGGCGCGGTTGCGGGCCGCAGGCATCGAGGTGGCATTAGATTGCTGCGCCGCAGAGGCCGCGCGCGACCATCAAGGTTTTCTTTTGCGAGTGACCCAAAACCGTCCGATGGTGACACTAAAACTGGCGATGAGTGTCGATGGCAGAATCGCCACCGCGTCAGGCGAAAGCCAGTGGATCACTGGGCCGGAAGCGCGCCGGGACGTCCACGCCATGCGCGCCCAACATGACGCGGTAATGATCGGGGCAGGAACCGCGCGCGCTGACGCGCCATCCCTGACTGTGCGCGACATGGGCGCGACCCGCCAACCGGTGCGCGTCGTGCTAAGCCGCGCGGTTGATCTGCCGCAAAAGGGTCCGTTGTTCGAGACCGCGGCGCAAGTACCGGTCTGGCTGATCCATGCGGCGGGCGCGCCGGCTGCAGCGAGTGATGCATGGCAAGGCGCAGGTGCCCGGCTGCTGCCGTTGGATACCCCGGATGTTGATGCAAGCGCCGCGTTGCAGGCTTTGGGCAGTCAGGGCATCACGCGCGTGTTCTGCGAAGGCGGTGGCCAGCTGGCGGCATCTTTGTTGGATGGCGGGCTTGTGGACCGGTTGGTGGTCTATACCGCAGGCATCGCCCTCGGCGCGGATGGTCTGCCGGGTGTTGGCCCTTTGGGGCTGAGGCGTCTGGCTGATCTTTCGCGCTTTGAGTTGATGGAGCGGCGAGAGATCGGCGCGGATCTTGTCCAGGTCTGGGTATCTCGCTGACAGGCTGGCAATTGCCGACTCGCTTTTTGCAGACTTGGCACCTCTCAAATTCCGATATTTCAGGTTTTTCACGCGCTGTGATCTGCTTCTCACGGCGGCGTTACGTTATGGGCCGAACTGCGGATAGATTTGTGCGTAAAAGCACGAAATACAGGTTTTTTACGCGGATGGGTTCATTGATGTATCGCTTCAGAAGGCGCATATTCATCGCATCAAACGGCACATACGCCAACACACACACCGCCCGGAAGGGCACCACAAACTGGAGATCACATCATGAAAACCATCATCGCAACTGCCGCTCTCGCCCTGTCTTTCGCCGCACCTGC
>CALHHY010000042.1 GCA_938030665.1 uncultured Litoreibacter sp.
CCACGACTACGGCGTTGATTTCTTCCCGATCACCGAACCGGTGATTGAAGGTGCGGCCACGCGGGTGATGAGCCTGCGCGACGGCTCCAAGAAGATGTCGAAATCGGACCCGTCGGATATGAGCCGGATCAACATGACCGATGATGCCGACGCCATTGCTCAGAAGATCCGCAAGGCCCGCACCGACCCCGACGCCCTGCCGTCAGAACTGGACGGGCTGAAGGACCGCCCCGAGGCCCGCAACCTGGTCAACATCTACGCAGCCCTTGAAGACCGCACGGTTGAGGCGGTGCTGGCCGATGTGGGCGGCAAGCAGTTTTCGGAGTTCAAGCCGATGCTGGCCGATCTTGCGGTGGCGAAGCTTGCCCCGATCTCTGGCGAGATGGCGCGGCTGATGGGCGAGCAGGCGGAGATTGACGCGATCCTGGCGCGCGGCGCCGAACGCGCACGTGAGCTGGCAGCCCCCATCCTGAAACAGACCTACGAGATTGTGGGGATGGTGAGCTGACCTGAATGTGCGGCTGCGCCGCGCGCGATCCATTTGCTCTGTGAGGGGGCTTTCCGCCCCCTCAGCCGCAAGGGCAAACGCCCCCGGAGAGTATTTCAAAGCAATGATGAAGGGATCAGGTTTACGTTTTTGAAAGCCGGTCACGCCACATCGTATAGATGCCCGAGGCGATGATTATGGCCGCCCCCAGCAATGTGACGACATCGGGCCGCTCGCTGAAGAAGACCATACCGAAGATCAGCAGAAAGATCAGCCGGGAGTAGCGGAAGGGCGAGACGACCGAGACCTCTGCCGCGCGCACGGAGGCGATGATGAGCAGGTAGCCTACCGCGCCGAAGCCAGACATCGCGATAACCACGGGCCAGTTGATCACGGGCGGCAGGATGGCCCCCTCGCTGAGCAGGCACCAAAGCGCGGCAAAGGGCAGAATGGCGGTCATGGTAAAGGCGGCAAGTGCGGCACCTGCCATACTTTGCGGGGCCACGCGGGTTGTCAGGTCACGCCCGGCAAGCCCCGCCATGGCAAGCACCGCCCAAAGTGCTGCCGCGTTGAACCCCGCCGTTCCGGGTTGAACGATCAGCAGGACACCTACGAAACCTACGACAATCGCGCTCCATCGGCGCCAGCTGACAACCTCTCCCAGGATCAGCACCGCGCCGGCGGTGACCACCAGCGGCGTAGCCTGCAGGATGGCGCCGACGCTTGAGAGCGGGACATTTGCCAGCGCCAGCACCATGCCCAGGGCCGCCACGCCTTCGGCCAGATAGCGCCACAGCATCACCGGCAGGAACGCGCGCCTGTCCAGAAGCGGGGCGCGTTGCAGTAGGGCAAGTCCCGTGAAGATCACCCAGCCGCCCGCCAGCAGCAGGAAGGATGTTTGCGCAGGCGCAATGTTTGAGGCGGAAATTTTGACGAAAACATCGGCCACTGCAAAGGCCGCCATGGAGGCGACCATCAGCCAGATGCCGCGCGCGTTTCGCGACGTTGGGGTAGTCATCGGCAACCCTGTCTTGCAATGCGAGCAGGCATTTGCTTTGCTATGCCTTATGGTGTCGATACGGCGTGGGGGGACGCGTAGGCAAGCGGCCTTTTTGGCGGCCCGTTTTACCAAACTGATTCAAATCCTTCACATTGCCGTTCTGTTAGCAAGTTAGCCATTTCGTCGAGCCGGGGCCGGGAGCCCCGTTCTAACGCACTTTCATTTTGGGGACTGTCTTATGCAAGACGAACATAATCTGGACTTTGACAAATTTGACGAGGTGATGAGCCCACCTCCTGCCGTGACTGATTTTGACGCAGTGGTCGACGAGGCGATCTCGCGCCGGGGCTTTCTGGGCGGCGTTCTGGCCTTTGGCGCAGGCACCTTTCTGGTCAGCACCACCGCGATGACCAAGGGCGTGGCGGCCGCGACCGCGGACCGGTTCGGGTTTGAGGGGATTGCGGCCTCCACCGCGGATACGATCACCTTGCCCAAAGGTTTCAAATGGGAGCCTGTCGTGCTTTGGGGCGACCCGATCAAACCCGGCGCGCCCGCGTTTGACCATGACACGCGCGGCACGGCGGCCAGCCAGGAGACCTCCTTCGGGGATAATAATGACGGCATGTCTATCTTCACCCGTGACGGGCGGACGGTGCTGGTGGTCAACAACGAATACACCAACCGTGACATCATCTGGGGCAACCGCCCCGACAACAAACCCGCCGAAGATGACGACATCATGAAGGGCAAAATGGCCCATGGTGTAACAGTCGTTGAGGTGACGTCGGAAGGCGGCAGGTGGAAGGTCGTCCAGGACAGCGCGCTGAACCGCCGCATCACGCCGGACACGGAAATGGCGCTGGAAGGGGTGGCATCCGGCCATGACCTGCTGAAAACGGCGGCGGACCCTACCGGCACCAAAACGCTTGGCACCTGGAACAATTGCGGCAATGGGCAAACCCCGTGGGGCACCTATCTGGCCTGCGAGGAAAACTTCAACGGCTACTTCTCTGCCGCCGATGAGGAGCATAAAACCTCGCCGGAGCTGTCACGTTACGGCGTGCGGTCGACCGACTGGGGCTACGGCTGGGCGAAGGTGGATGAGCGTTTCGACGTCTCCAAACACCCCAATGAGCCGAACCGCGCGGGCTATGTGGTCGAGATCGATCCCTGGAACCCCGACAGCACCCCGATCAAACGCACCTCGCTGGGTCGCTTCAAGCATGAGAATGCCGATGTGGTGCTGGCCGCTGACGGCACGGTCGTGGTCTATATGGGCGATGATGAGCGGGGCGAGTATCTGTATAAGTTCGTTTCCGACCGGAAATACTCTGCCCTGGGCGACAATTCGGGCGCGCTTTCCTCGGGCAAACTATATGCGGCCAAATTCGAGGCGGATCAGACCGGCAAATGGCTGGAGCTGTCGGAAGCGGCCACGGGTATGACCAATGCCGAGATTGCGATCCACACGCGGCTTGCGGCCTCCGCCGTGAAGGCCACCACCATGGACCGGCCGGAATGGGTCGCGTCCAACCCGGTGAAGGTCGAAAGCTACGTTGCTTTGACCAACAACAAGAACCGCGGCGTGAAGCCAAATGCGGGCGGCGATGACACCTCTGCCAACCCGGCCAACCCGCGGGAGGAGAATCTCTACGGTCAGATCCTGCGCTGGATGCCGGACGGGGAGGATCACACCGCCGACACCTTCACCTGGAACCTGTTCGCGCTTGCAGGCAACCCTGAGGTGCATGACGGCACGGACCGGGCAGGCTCGCCCAATATCAATGCGGGCAACATGTTCAACTCCCCCGACGGGCTCAGCTTTGACGAGAACGGCATGCTGTGGATCCAGACGGACGGGAACTACTCCAACGCCGAGGATTTCGCCGGGATGGGCAACAACCAGATGCTGGTTGGCGACACCCAGACGGGCGAGATCAGACGGTTCATGGTTGGCCCCAATGAGGCAGAGATCACCGGGCTGGCCTGGGCGCCGGACCGCCGCACGGTCTTTGTGGGCATTCAGCATCCCGGCGAAGACGGCAATAGCCATTTCCCCGATGGCGGCACCACCGTCCCCCGCTCTGGTGTGATTGCTGTGTCGCGGGAAGACGGCGGCCTGCTCGGGTAAGCCTGCCCCGCACATGCTGCCAAAATATTGCGCCCCTGGCCTTTCGCGGTCGGGGGCGTTTTGCATTCGACGTAGACCCGTGTCCCGAGGCGGCGAGACGGGCAGCTACGCGGCCGCGCAGTAAAGCGGCTTACGGTTCGCCTGATGGCGCTGCACCAGTTTTTCGATCCGCCGGCCCCGCTGCGGGATGTGGCGCGCAGGCGTAGGTTTGAAGCCGTCCTCACAGATTTCAGGGAACAGCGCGTGGAGTTCCGCCCGCCCATCCTCGGAAATCGCCCTCATCGCTTGCGGCCCGGTGAACAGGCTTTCGGTCGGCATGCCGTTCGACCAGATGATCTCATGCGCGTCAAAGAGCATATGCCAGTATATGACTCCAGACGGGCTGTCATCCAGCACCTCGACCCCGTCCAGCGACAGCAGTTTCTTCGCCGGGATCAACACATCCCTGACCCCGAACATGCGCCGCGCAATGTCGGAGGAAACCAGTATGCGGTGCTGCGGGGAGACAACCAAATCCTGCTTCGGGAAGATGGGCCCCAAAGCGCCCGCCCGGATCAGAATGGGCTTCAAGTTCGGGTGAGCCTGAAGCTGCGCGTGGCTGATGGTTCTGGACTTGATCCAGCGGATCGGCCTGACCCCGTGATCGACTGTCCTAACCTCATCATCGACCTTCAGTGTCTCAATGGGCGCAAGGCCGCGCGTTGTCTCGATCAACGTGCCGGACGCAAAACACGGGATGTCGTCAAACTCCCCCGTTGCGTTTGTGGGCCCCCTGACAAGCTGGTCCACGACGATGGTATTTGGACCGGCGTCATTCCAGGCCGCATCAATTGCCGCTGTGTTTACCGTTAGCCCATTGAACAATTCGAGCGGTTCAAGCGGTCCGTCATTCGCCTTCACCCCCGAAAGGGCAATCGTGCCATCTGGGTTAATGACGAGGCGCACGATGGGTTCGCCATTTGTATTGCCGAGCTGCCAGACCTGCGGTGTGTCAACCCCGTGTCGGTCGCCATCTGCAAATTGGACGGTTTGGCCGGCAGTCGAATCGATCTGGAATTCCGCTTCATTTGGGGCGCCTGCAGGCCCGCCGACAAACAGGTCAACTCCATTGATCTGGACGTTGAAGCTGTTGTCCAGTCTAAAGAAATCGATGACGAGCCCGCCGTCAGGCGTGGTGTCAGTAAAGGTTGTTGCGCCACCATCAGCGATACTGAAACTGGTCATCTTACTAAGGGTCCTCCAACACCGGGCTCATCCTCTGGTTAACTTATGTTAACCGAACGTGAACAGATGAATCGGGGCAGAATTGTGGCTATCCGCCGTTCCTCACACGGAAATTAGCGGAGGTTACATAATCGTGACGCACAGTTTCTGCGCATGGGCAGCGCCCCTGTCGGGCGCTATCGTCGCGACCAAAGGAGCCTGCGACATGACTCAACCCCCAAAACTGACCATTGGGCACGTGCATCTGCGCGTCTCCGACCTCGCGCGATCGGTGGCCTTTTACCACGACATGATTGGCCTGGAGGTGCAGCAGTATTTCGGCACCTCCGCCGCGTTCATGTCGTCAGACGGGTACCACCATCATCTGGGTCTCAATACCTGGGACAGCCTCGGCGCCGCGCCGGCGCCCAAAGGGCATCCCGGGCTGTATCACACCGCGTTTCTGTACCCCGACCGGGCCGCCCTAGGCGTGGCTTTGCAGCGGGCGCTGGATTGCGGCGTCAAGCTGGAGGGAGCCGCCGATCACGGAGTCAGCGAGGCGGTTTATTTCTCCGACCCCGATGGCAACGGGATTGAGCTCTACCGCGACCGGGCGCGGGCGGACTGGCCGCGTGGCGCGGATGGCGCACTGGAGATGATCAACGCCCCGCTCGACCTCCCCGCCCTGCTGGCCGCCGCCGGTTGACGTAGGCCATGCGGATCGTGATGTCCACGCCTTTGCTTTATCTCGCACTGCTCTGGCCGGCACGGCATCTTGTGTCGGACCTGTTTGTGAAGGAATGGCTATATAGCCAGATGATGCATGACAGCGGGGTAATTGCGGTGCAACTGCTGGCGCTTTCGCTTGCCGTAACGCCCGCAACCGTGCTGCTGGCCCGGATCAAGGTTGCACCGCGAGTGACGCGCGCCTTAGGACGGTGGTTGTTGGCGCATCGGCGCGATTTTGGGCTGGCGAGCTTTATCTACGCCTGCCTGCATCTGGCGCATTACGTTCGGGAGCTGGGCGATATCGGCTCCGTGCTGGCTGAACTGGCCTTTCTGGACATTGCGCTTGGCTGGTTGGCTTTCGCGGTGTTTGCGGCGCTTGCGGTCACGTCAAACGCCGCGTCAAAGCGGCGTCTGGGACGGGGCTGGAAATGGCTGCACCGTGCAAGCTATGTGGGCGCGGCGCTGACCCTCTGGCACTGGCTGTTGTTCGACTTCTTCCCCGATGACGCGCTGTTCTGGCTGGGGGTGGTGGTCGCGCTGAAGCTTGTGCATCTGGCGCTCAGGCGCTTTCGCCGGGCCGCACCCGCTGCTGCATCCGGGGCACCCTAGCCCCAGCAGGCTTTACGCGCAGTGCCCGCTGGACCCCCGGCCCGCCACCGCCTAGGCTTCGGGCGACGATCCCTAACAGGAGCTCCGGCCATGGCCACCGGCACCAACATCAAGACCTACTACAACGGCAGCTGGCATGACGCGGATATCCCGATCATCAACGCCGCCGATCACGGTGCCTGGCTTGGCACCTCGGTTTTTGACGGGGCGCGGTATTTCGAAGGGGTTGCCCCGGATTTGGAGGCGCATTGCGCGCGGGTGAACCGCTCGGCCGAGGCTTTGATGTTGACGCCGACTGTGTCAACCGAGGCGATGGTTGAGATCGTGCGGGAGGGTTTGGCGGCGTTTGACGCAGACTCGGCCGTTTACATCCGCCCGATGTACTGGGGGATTGACGGGGATCCGACAGCGATTGTGCCGGACGGGGGCGCGACTGGGTTTGCGATCTGTCTGGAAGAAATTGGGATGGCGCCGCCGGAGGCATCGGCGCGTCTAACGCGGACCAGGTTTCGCAGACCTGTCTTGGAAGAT
>CALHHY010000043.1 GCA_938030665.1 uncultured Litoreibacter sp.
CCGCAAACCTGCCATCTGCTTCAAACCAGCTTATACTCGTGGCGTCAGTTGACCGTCAGCTCGCAAGTGTACCTGCATCAAAGCCCTCTACAAAAACACCGCCGCGTTGTTCCTCAGGATGATCTCAATCGCATAGACGCCCAGCAAGGCCACAAGCGGGCTCAGATCCAGGCCGCCCATCTGCGGCAGCACGCGGCGGATGGGGCCGTAGATGGGTTCCAACAGACGGTTCAGCCCGTCCCATATTTGCGCAACGATGGGTTGGCGCAGATTGAGGACCTGGAAGCTTAGAAGCCAGCTCATGATGAAGTGGATCAGGATCACGGTGCGCACGACGCCAAGAAGCAGCATCAGGATCTCGAAAATGGATTGCATGGCAGGCGGGCTCCGTCGGTTTCAATGAGCCAGAGGTAATGTGCCGGGCGAGCGCGTGCAAGGTAGCCCGTGACGCAGGGTTTCGGTTGACCTGCAACGCGCGATGCGGTGGCTGGCCCCATGTATCCCTTCATCCGCCTCGTTAAGGAATTTGTGAAGTTCCGCTCAGCATCCCCTTTGGGTGTGACCGATATGCATGTGTCGCATCATCGGTGCTGGCCATGGGACCTTGATATGATGATCGAGCTTAATAATGGCCGTGCGCTGACGCTTTATGATCTGTCGCGCCTGCCGCTGGCCGATAGGGTGGGGTTGATCCGTACCTTGCGGCAGCAAAGATGGGCGTTGACGATGGCCGGCGCCTCGGTGCGCTACCGCCGCCGGGTGCGGCCTTTCGAACGGGTGGAGATCCGATCCCGCGCGGTCTGCTGGGACGCGCGGTTCATGTATCTGGAACAGAGCATGTGGTGTGGCGGGCAGGCGGCATCCCACATTCTTTACCGGGCGGCGGTGACCAGTAGCCAAGGCATTGTACCTACCGAAAAGGTGATAGCGGCGCTCGCGCCCGGCACGGTTTCGCCCGAAATCCCGGCCTGGATCGCGGCTTGGATCGACGCCGAAACCGAGCGTCCGTGGCCTCCGGAAATGACGTTAACGTCGTAAGTTAGGGTAAGTTTTGCCTTGCCACTCTTGCCCAGTCGGTGATTAATCCTTGACGTAGTCCAGGGGGAAATAATGGCAGAGATCCCGTTACACAAACGTGTGCGCGGTTGGATGGCTTTTGACTGGGCCAGCCAGCCCTATAATACGCTGTTGCTGACGTTTATCTTCGGCCCCTATTTCGCCGAGATTTTCAGCGACCGGCTGGTTGTGGAAGGTGTCGACCCCGAGGCCGCGAATGCGCGCGCGCAAGCTGTCTGGGGTTTCGCCCTGGCCGTAGCGGGGGCCATGATCGCGTTGCTTGCCCCGATACTTGGCGCTGTGGCCGATAGTACCGGGCGCAGGATGCCGTTTATCTGGGCCTTTTCCGCGCTCTATGTGATTGGCGCCACGGGGCTTTGGCTGGCGCACCCGGCGGAGTTCAACGCCGTTCTCGTGCTTGGATTTTTCGTGCTCGGCCTCGTGGGGATGGAGTTCGCGACCAGTTTTACCAACGCGCTGTTGCCAGAGCTTGGCGACCGGGACGAGATCGGAAAACTGTCGGGTACAGGCTGGGCCATCGGCTATGTCGGTGGGTTGATCGCGCTAATTGTCACCCTTTGTATCCTGGCGGAAAACCAGTCCGGGAAAACGCTGATCGGGATCGGGCCGGCCTTCGGTCTGGACCCGGAGATGCGGGAGGGGACCCGGTCCGTTGGGCCTTTTGCTGCGCTTTGGTACATAGTGTTCATGATCCCTTTCGTCATTTGGGTGCGCGAATCTGGGCCGCGGCTGAAGCCATCGGTGACAATCGTCAAAAAGGGGATGAGCGACCTTGTGGCAACCTTGAAGCGCCTGCCGCAAAGCCCAAGCCTGATGTCCTATCTCGGCTCCTCCATGCTGTACCGAGATGCGCTGAACGGGATGTATACATTCGGCGGCATTTACGCAGGTGGCGTGCTCGGCTGGTCGGTCGTGGATGTGGGGGTCTTTGGCATCCTCGCGATTATTTTCGGGGCCATTTTCGCCTTCATCGGCGGACGTCTGGACAGCCGGTTCGGTCCAAAGCCGGTGATCGTGACCTCTATCCTGGCTTTGATGCTGGCGGCCATCGGGATTGTGTCGATCTCACCGATGAGCGTTTTTGGCTTCATGGTGCCGAAAGCCGAGTTGATCGGAAGCCTGTCCACCGCCGATGTCGCTTTCTATTTCTGCGGCTGCGTCGTGGGGGCAGCTGGAGGCACGGTGCAGGCCGCGTCGCGGACGATGCTGGTGCGCCAGGCCAACCCGGACCGGATGACGGAAGCCTTCGGGTTATACGCGCTGGCTGGCAAAGCGACGGCTTTTCTCGCACCGGCGCTGATTGCGGTTCTTAGCTCGATCTCTGACAGTCAGCGGATTGGCGTCACACCTGTTATCGGCCTCTTCCTTTTGGGCCTTATCCTGCTAATCTGGGTGAAACCAGAAGGCGAGGATAAAGAGGTATGGGCTTCCGTGCATTAGCGTTCGCGCTTTGCGTCGTCGGGCTGACTGGCTGCAGCGATGCGGAGACTGAACCGGTACAGCGCGCCAGCCTTGGCGTGGATGGCAATCTGATCGCCAAGACGCTTTTCGGCGCGGCGGCGCGCGGTTCAGATCAGCGCCCGGCGGCTTTCGGTTCTTATGCAAATGGCTGCGCTGCCGGGCTTGAGGCGTTGCCCGAAAGCGGGCCGACCTGGCAGGCAATGCGGCTGTCGCGTAACCGAAACTGGGGTCATCCCGACACCATCGATTTTGTACAGGACCTCAGCCGCGCGGCCACACGACAGGGCTGGGCCGGCATCTACGTGGGCGATCTCAGCCAGCCCCGCGGCGGGCCAATGCTTTCCGGGCACCGATCGCATCAGATCGGGCTGGATGCCGACATCTGGATGAATCCGGCGCAGACCATGTCGCTGACACGGCAGCAGCGGGAGGATATCTCCGCCATTTCCATGCGCCGGGCCAACGGGGCATTCGTCAACAGCAACTGGACCCGCGGCCACCACGAGGTGCTTAAGGCCGCGGCCTCGGATCCGCGTGTCGCGCGGATTTTCGTTTTTGCCGGTGCCAAGGTGCAGATGTGCAAAGACGCGACCGGCGATCGCAGCTGGTTGCGCAAGATACGGCCGTGGTTCGGGCATCACTTCCATTTCCATGTCCGGCTAAGCTGCCCGCCGGGGTCTTCGGGCTGCGTTGATCAGGCCCCGCCGCCTGCCGGGGATGGCTGTGCGGATGCGCAGGCCTGGGTTAATAACATCCTCAACCCGCCGCGCCCTGACCCGAATGCACCCCCACCAAGACCAAGGCGCGAATTGCGGCTGGCCGATCTGCCTCGCCAGTGCGTGGGAGTTCTGAAATCCGAGTGATCCTGACAGCGGTGCTGATCATGGTTTGGGCCGGCATCGTGCAGGCCCAAAGTCTTGAGCTTGTCGGCGCACGCGGCTGGCGCATGGATGACCCGCGTTTTGGCGGTTTTTCGTCCATCGAGGTGTTGGAAGATGGCGCGCGCTTTCTGGCGACGACGGATAAGGGGCAATTTGCCGAAGGTGTGTTCGTCCGACGGGGCGGGCGGATCATTCGCGTCGACAACGCCAGGTTGCGGCCCATCCTTGGCACAAAAAGCGATCTCCTGCCCGCCGACCTCAGGGACTCAGAAGGGCTGGCGGTCTCAGGTCGTGGCGACATCTTTGTCTCATACGAGGGGGTTCATCTGGTAAGGCGTTTCCGCACAATTGCGGGTCCGTCTGAAATTTTGCGCATGCCGCCGACCTTTTCGGGGTTTCAGTCCAACTCATCCCTCGAGGCGCTGGCGGTGGACGGCAGCGGCGCACTTTACACCTTGCCGGAACGCTCGGGCCTGTTGAACAGGCCCTTCCCGGTCTGGCGGTGGCGCAACGGGCGGTGGGATCAGCCGTTCAGTATCTCGCGCAGCGACGGATTTCTGCCTGTTGGCGCGGATTTTGGCCCGGACGGGCGCCTGTACCTGTTGGAGCGGTACTTTAACGGGCTGTCCGGATTTGCCAGCCGGGTGCGCAGTTTTGCCGTTACCGGAAACAGCATTGGCGACGAGCGCAAGCTGCTGACCACGACAACTGGCACGCATGACAATCTTGAGGGCATATCTGTCTGGCGCAACGCGGCGGGCAACATCCGCGTTACGATGATCTCAGACGATAATTTCCGTTTCTTCCAGCGGACGGAGTTTGTGGAATACCGGCTGGTGCCTTAGCGCCCAGGTATCGCGTCACGCGGCGGGGCCGCTTCCCAGGCATCAATGACGTCTATCGCCTGCTGCCCGGTTTCGACGAACTTGAACAGCTTCAGGTCCTCCTCCGAGATTGTGCCAGCCTCAGCCAGGTTTTCCCAGTTGATGATCGAGCGCCAGAAAGCCTCCCCGAACAACAGGAAAGGCACCGGGGCCATACGCCCGGTCTGGATCAGGGTCAGAGCCTCGAAAAGCTCGTCCAACGTACCGAACCCGCCCGGGAACACCGCGACGGCAGCGGCGCGCATCAGAAAATGCATCTTGCGGATCGCAAAATAGTGGAAGTTGAAGCACAGCTCAGGCGTGACATACTCGTTCGGCGCCTGCTCATGAGGCAGCACAATGTTCAGCCCGATGGACCGTCCGCCGGCATCCTGCGCGCCGCGGTTGCCGGCCTCCATCACGCCGGGGCCTCCGCCGGTGACAATGACGTTCTCATGCCCGTCCGAGCGCTCGGTCATCATTTTGGCAAATAGCCGCGCCTCTTCGTAATATTCGGACAGGTTCGCCAGCGTCTTTGTGCGGGCGGTGTCTTTCTTCGCGGGCTCCGGGATCCGCGCGCCGCCAAACAGCACGATTGTGGAGCGGACCTCTTGCTCGTCCATCAACATCTCGGGCTTGAGCAACTCCAGTTGCAGCCGAACCGGGCGCAGTTCTTCCCGGCACATGAAGTCGTTATCATTAAAGGCAAGCGCATAGGCCGGGGAACGGGTCTGCGGCGTGTCAGGCACGTGGGCCACGGCCTCCCGGTCCTGGCTAGAGCGGCGAAACGGGTGGTTGCGGTCGTCGTCTTTCATCATCAGCCTCTTGATTGCGCTTGGCAGTCCCTTCGGTCTATAGGCTGGCTCAACTTTGCGCCACATCTGTTTGGAGGAAACCCCATGTCCAACGCCCAGCTTGAGACTGCCATCGAAGCCGCCTGGGAGGCGCGCGACACCATCACCCCGGCCACCACCGGCGAGCAGCGGGAAGCCATCGAAGACACGCTGAACGCGCTTGACGGCGGGTCGTTGCGGGTGGCCGAGAAGCAGGCTGATGGCAGCTGGCACGTCAACCAGTGGGCCAAAAAGGCCGTTCTGCTGGGCTTCCGCATCAAGGATATGGAGCATCAGGAAGGGGGCCCACAAGGCGCCGGCTGGTGGGACAAGGTCGACAGCAAGTTCAAGGGCTGGGGCGACAATCAGTGGAAGGCCGCCGGGTTCCGCGCCGTGCCCAACTGCGTCGTGCGCAAATCCGCCTTCATCGCCCCCGGCGTGGTCCTGATGCCATCTTTCGTCAACCTTGGCGCCTATGTGGATGAGGGCACAATGGTCGATACCTGGGCCACGGTCGGGTCCTGCGCACAGATCGGCAAGAACGTGCACCTGTCGGGTGGCGTGGGCATTGGCGGTGTGCTGGAACCGATGCAGGCCGGCCCCACCATCATCGAGGATAACTGCTTCATCGGGGCGCGGTCCGAGGTGGTCGAGGGCTGCATCGTGCGTGAAGGCTCGGTGCTGGGCATGGGCGTTTTCATCGGCCAATCCACGAAGATCGTCGACCGCGAAACCGGCGAGGTTATGTATGGCGAGGTGCCGCCCTACTCCGTGGTCGTTGCGGGCTCCATGCCGTCGAAAAACGGGATCAACTTGTATTGCGCCGTCATCGTGAAACGCGTCGACGAGCGGACCCGGTCAAAGACGGGCATCAACGATCTGCTGCGGGATTAAGGTTCCTGACAGGAATGTGACTGAGAGGCGGGGCGCGCGGCGTTCCGCCTTTTCATTTTGCGCCCTATATCGCTGATCATGGACATTCTCTTTGCTTATGTCGCGGGGCTGCTGACGCTTATCAACCCTTGCGTGCTGCCGGTGCTGCCGATTGTGCTGGCCACCGCGTTGAACGCGGACAAGCGGGGACCCTTGGCGTTGGCCGCGGGTATGAGCGTGTCTTTCGTGACTTTCGGCATGGTCGTGGCCACCTTTGGCCGCGCCATCGGCCTGACGGAGGAGCGGCTGGCAGATACGGGCGCCGTCCTGATGCTGGTGTTTGGCGCCATTTTGTTGCTGCCGCAGTTGTCATCCCGGTTCGAGGTTGCCATGGCGGGCGTGTCCTCCCGTGCCGACGGGGCTTTGGGTCAAAATGGCGGCCAAGGTCTCAGCGGACAGTTTCTGGGCGGGCTTCTTTTGGGGGCGGTCTGGTCGCCCTGCATTGGGCCCACCCTTGGCGGGGCCATTGCCCTGGCCAGCCAAGGGCAAAGCCTGTTCTGGGCCTTCCTGATCATGGTCGCCTTCGCGCTGGGTGTGTCCACGCTGATCCTGGGGATTGGGATAGGCGGGGAGGGGCTGATCCGCAAACGCGCCAATGCGTTGCGAGGGCTGGCCTCGAAGTCCAAACCCATTCTGGGCGCGGTCTTCGTGGCCGTCGGGCTGATGATCCTTTTCCGCATCCACCATATGATCGACATCTGGGCGATCGAGAACCTGCCTGATTGGTTCACTGCCCTTTCCGTCTCCCTTTAGATATTGATGAAAGGACCGACTATGCAACGACGTCACCTTTTGATTGCTGGTCTCGCCGCCACTATCATGCCGCTGGCCGCCTTTGCCGGCGGGGTTACGCTGGATTACGAACCCAGTAATGACCCGATCAAGGCGGCCCTTAAGCAGGGGAAAACGGTGTTTGTCGATTACGCCGCCGATTGGTGTTCGACCTGCGCGGTGCAGGAAAGGATCATCGGTGCAATCCGCGGCAGCGATCCGGCCTATGACGAGAATATTGTCTTTGTGCGCGTCGATTGGGATGACTACGGCAATGCGCCCGTAGCCATTGATCGCAATATTCCGCGCCGCTCTACTCTGATCGCATTGCAGGGCAGCAAGGAGCTGGGCCGCATCGTGGCCGGAACCCGCCATGCGGATATCAAAGCGCTGATGGATAAGGCTTTGGCGGCTGCGCAAAATAGCTGATCCGGCCTATGCGGGAATTCTGTCCGTTGTTCACCACGCAACCAAGACCCGAGCGGTGACAAAGCGGTCACCATGCGCCGTCGCTCCCTTATTCTGGCAGGTCGCAGCCGGGGTGTTGCACTGATAAGCCGACTGAATGCGTTGACACCGGCGCCGATAGAACGCACATCGCGCCCCATGTCGGAGAAGAAGATCAAAAAACCCAAGCGACCCCATGAGGTGTTCACCCTGCTCGTCGAGGTGGGCCGCAAGGAGGGGGACGAGCTGCCCGAAGGCGCATCGGGGGCGGCGATGGTCTGTTACTCCAGCGGCGTGGATGAGGCCGAGGCGGTGCGCGAATGCGTAGCGCTTCTGAAGCAGGCCGGATTGGCGCCGCTTGATGTTACCGGCTATGGCAGCCTGAAAGAACGGCTGGCCGAGGGGCATGACATCAGCGAGGAGGAGCAGGAGCTGATGCAGCGCGCTTTGGACGAGAACTCAGTCGTTGTAGCGCAGACCACCACATTTTATGAGGATTAGCTGCGCTGATCAGTGCAGACCTGCGGCTGTAGTCAGGATTGATAACCCGACCGGTATTCCGCTGCGAAGCAACGTGCCTCAACCGTTGTCAGGACGCGGCCAATGGCCTGCCCAGCTTTTGGCATCGATTCTATGGCACATCTGCCGATTTTCAGTGCCGCCGCCGCATTGAGCTGTAGCTGGTACAAAGTGTGGCGCGGGCCAAGTTCCCAATGGGTGACCTTGCGCCCATCTCTCAACGCCCATGCAGGCACAAGCACGGTGTCTTCGCCGAAGAGATATCCGGCCACGTCCGACGTGATCGCCAGCCGATGCTCCGCCCCGATGATGCTGTCCTGATTGAGGCCAAAATAGGGGGCGCGTAGCCTGACCGCGTGTCGGGTCGGCGGGGCTGTCAGCACGTGACGCACGTGCGCGACGGCTCCTGACGCGCAGATTACCTCAGTCCCTATCTGGATGTCTTCAATTGCGGTTTCGCCCTTCGGCGTCATCACCCGCAAGCTGCCGATCAGGCCGGTTTCAGGAGCTGCGGTGGGAGGTGTATTTACATTGGCCAGAAGCGGCTGCAGCGGGCCGTCAAACGGCCCGATACCATTTGCGGCCAAGCCCGCCTTATCAGCGATCAGATGTTTGACAACGGGGTTCTTATCCCCTGCCAGTACTCTTACCATTCACACACCTCAACCAAACCCGAGGCCCCAATAACCGGTGCCCGTTCGCCCGGCGTAGCATTGCAATCGTGCCAACTCGTGAACGTACCAAGGATTTTTGTTGTCGATTTTGTGTCAATTCTAACCAAATTCTTTTGGTAGAGCTGTTCACCTGAATTTTTGCAAACAGCCATGCCTTGCTGCTCCGACCTTGGTCATGCGGTCGCATCACACGGGCGGGGTCGCCCGCAGTACATTCTAAAAACTGGTTAAACGCCCGCATGACAGCTGCGCTGCCACCTATGCTCGCCATAGATTTTCTGCTGCAATAGGCCCTTAATGGGATGTCATTGGAAGTAGAATTCACCAACTATCCTAAATTTGAGACGTTAACGTCAACCAATGGCGCAAATCTGCAACGCTTGCCGTCCTACCCGCTGCATGGCAGAGGAATAGCCGCCCCGAAGATATGCGAGGAACGCCGCCATGACTGCCTCTGTTGACCCTGTCGCGCTGACCGCCGACCTCGTGCGCTGCGCCTCGGTGACGCCCGCGGAAGGGGGCGCGCTGGTGCTGCTGCAAGAACTGCTGGAGGGGGCCGGGTTTACTTGCACGCGGGTGGACCGGGGCGGCGTCAGCAATCTGTACGCCCGGTGGGGGACCAAAGGCGCGAACCGCTGTTTCGGCTTTAACGGGCATACCGATGTGGTGCCGACGGGCGACGAGTCCGCGTGGACCAGCGACCCGTTCGGCGCGGAAATCCGCGACGGCTTTCTATACGGGCGTGGGGCGCAGGACATGAAGTCGGGCGTGGCGGCTTTCGCGGCGGCAGCGGTCGATTTTGTCCGGGATACCCCGCCTGATGGTGCAGTGGCGCTGGCTATCACCGGTGACGAGGAAGGCCCGGCCACCGACGGTACGGTCGCGCTGTTGGACTGGATGGCGCAGGAGGGAGAGGCGATGACCGCCTGCCTTGTGGGGGAGCCGACCTGCCCCGCCACCATGGGCGATATGATGAAGATTGGGCGGCGCGGCTCCATGACCGCCTATTTCACGGTCAAGGGCAAGCAAGGCCATGCGGCCTACCCGCACCGGGCGCTGAACCCGGTGCCGGTCATGGCGCGGCTGATGGACAGGTTGGCATCGCATCAGCTTGACGCGGGCACCGACCATTTCGACGCCTCCACCCTTGCAGTCACCACGATTGATACTGGCAACCCTGCCAATAACGTCATCCCGGCGGAGTGCCGCGCGACGGTCAATATCCGCTTCAATGATGCGCATAGCTCAGCCTCTGTCACAGGGTGGCTGCGGGGGGAGGCGGACCGGCTGGCCCACGAAGGCGGCGCGGTGATCGAAATGGACATCAAGGTCTCCGGCGAAAGCTTCCTGACCCCGCCCGGCCCCCTATCTGAGATGGTGGCCAAAGCGGTCGCGGCCGAAACCGGCATCACGCCGGAGCTGTCCACCTCCGGCGGCACCTCGGACGCGCGTTTCGTCAAGGACCATTGCCCGGTGGTTGAATTCGGGCTGGTCGGCGACAGGATGCATCAGGTTGATGAGCGGGTGCGGGTCGCCGATATCGTCACCCTGAAAGCGATCTATAGCCGCATCCTGAAGGCTTATTTTGCGTAACTACCTCGTCGTCATGGTGAAAGAGCCGCGCCCGGGCCGTGTCAAAACGCGTCTGGGCAAGGGGCTAGGGTTGGTCGGGGCTGCGTGGTGGTTCCGCCATCAAACGCGGTCCCTTCTGCGCAGGCTGGACGACCCAAGATGGCAGCTGATCCTGGCTGTCGCCCCTGATCGGGAGGGGTCAACCAGTCGCGTCTGGCCCGCGCATCTGCCGCGTATCGCGCAGGGGCAGGGCGATCTGGGCGACCGGATGGGCCGCCTCTTTCGCGGCCTGCCCCCCGGTCGGGTCTGCATCATCGGCGCCGACATCCCCGGCATCACCCCGCGCCACATCGCGCGCGCTTTTCACGTTCTGGGCGCGCAAGACGCGGTTTTCGGCCCGTCTGAGGATGGCGGCTACTGGTTGGTGGGCCTGCGCCGTATGGCGGCGGTGCCAGCGGGGCTATTTAGCAACGTCCGCTGGTCGAGCGAGCACGCTTTGGCCGACACAAAAGCCTCCCTGCCCGGTGCGCATGTTGGTTTCGTGGAGACCTTGCGTGACGTGGATGAGGTGGCGGATTTGTAAAGGCGTGGCGTGAATTGCGGGGGAATAGGAGGTGGATACCATAGGAGCCAACTGCTGTAGTGAGCCCAAA
>CALHHY010000044.1 GCA_938030665.1 uncultured Litoreibacter sp.
CTGGCCGATGATTTCGGCGGGCAAAGTGCGGCCCGTCATGGATTCCGAATTCGCGCTGGAGGACGCGGCAGCGGCGCATGCCCGCATGGAAAGCTCCGCTCATATCGGAAAGATTGTTCTCAAAATATGAGTAAAAGACCATAAATAGTGGGTTTTATTGTTCGCGAGTATGATGCTATGTTGCTCTTGAGCAACGCTCCTTTGCTCCTGTGACGAATACGTAAAAAGCCCGTAAATTGTTATTCGCGCGACCATCAGATTCCCGTTAATCTTCTGTTTACTTGTAAGGGATTTTAACGGGAATTTACTGCGATCTATAAAACTGTATGCGCCTTCGTGCTGGTTGGCGCCCTTTCTGCTTGTGGTTCTGGCTGATCCAGCGCTGATCCACGTTTGGCAACCTTCCTATCTGATGTAGAGGCCAATGACTCATCGCCAATAGCGAGCGTGGATTCATTGCCGAGCAGCGCTGAGCTGAATGGCGGCCTTTTGCTGGCGATAGACAGCTCTGCGTCGGTTTTCCTGGGAGATGCTTCCGTGTCAGCCGACTTTGATGCGGGCGTGATTGACGGAACGGCGACTGACTTCTCCGAACTTGCGCTTGCACCAAGTTGCGTCGTCCTTTCACAATGTACCGGCACGGCTGTGCAGGATTTAGATGGGACGCTGGACATCGATGGTTCCATTGCCGGAAGTAGTTTTTCCTTTGACACGACGGGAACCTTGACCGGAGATGATCTTGCGAACGGGGGCACAGTCGTGGCGGATGTTGATGTAAGCGGCGACGGCTTTTTCCATGAAACAATTGATGGCGATCTTATCGCAGGGGGCATCGGTAACGGCACAGCTGTTCTCTCGTCCGGTGCGGGTCTAGATGTTGTCGATGCGACCGGCTTTTTGGTCGTTCGCGAATGATGTGATGGCGGCTCTGGCAAAGGGCCGGCTGCTTTCGAATTTTCTACTGACATTGAGATATGCTCTCGCTGCGGCATCCATGCTTGCGGCGGGGCATGTCTCGGTGGCGTATGCGAATGCTGCTGACCCCGATATTGAACGCATAAGGGCCGCGACAGGGCTTCAGCTATCGCGCGATCCAGAAAACCGGCGCCTGCGCTTTGCACATGCGCAGGCGTCGTTTCAGACCGGTGAATTTGACGCGGCCAAGTTTCACTTGCGCTACCTTTTGCGCGGCAGCAGGTCGGAGGTCGAGCTGCGCCAATTGCAAGAGGCCTATGCGACGGTTGCCAAGGCGTCGCCTTGGTCTTTCGGGGTCAATTTCTCGATCCTGCCGTCGACAAATATCAACCGGACCTCGTCAAACGAGATTTTCGTCACGCCGCTTGGCACGTTCCGCATCACGGAGGGTGGCGTGGAGGAAAGTGGCGTTGGGTTCCGGATTGGCGGGCGTGTGGCTTACGAGACGCCGCTACCGTCCGGCGCAACCCTGACCTACGGGGCGGAGATCAACCGCGCCCAATACCCCACCGACCGGCTGAACGCATTTGACGGCACGGTTCGGGTGACATGGGGGCAGTACACCACGCGGGGCGCAACGCAGGTCACGCCGTTTGTCCAGCGCTTTGTCTATGATGTCGCCGATGACGAAAGTGCGAATTCAACCCGCTACGGGCTACGCGTCAGCCATGAATATTACCTATCCAGGGAAAGCTCCGTTATTGGTAGTCTGAGCGCGGCGCGGCAGGATTATGACGACCGCGATTTCCTCGACGGCCCGGTCGTGCAGGGCGGTTTGACCTATCTTGCCCCGTTTGCGGAAGACTATCGGGTCAAGCTCAGCGCGTCCCTGCAATCGCGAAGGCCCCGCGCGGAACACCTGCGCTACATCGGGGCGGCCATTTCCGGTGAGGTGACGCGGCCGGTAAAAGGTCTGGGGCAGTTTGGCATCAATCTTGGCTTGTCGATGCGGGAGTATGACGGGGATTTTCCTGCGCTCGATGAGCCGCGGTCCGATCGCGGGGCCAGTATCGGGGCGTCCTTTCAGCCGCAGCGGTTGCGGGTTTTCGGCTCTGCCCCGAAGCTGTCCTGCCGCGTGCAGCAAAACTGGTCGAACGTTGCTCTCTATGACTTCCAATCCACCGATTGTGCGGTAACGTTTCAGCGGGTTTTCTAAGGACGCGCTCAGCAGCTGAAGCGGCTGCGATCAAACTTGAATCCCTGTGGCGCGTCGCATTTCGGGCGGCGGAATGGGACCTGACCGCTGGCCAGATTATATGGATCGCCTGGCAGCACGGCGATGATGGTTTTGCGAGCAAAACTCAGGTCTTCGCAGGCGAAGGGGCCACCCTTTCGGCCTGTCACCGGGTTACGGCTATTGGTCGGGTGCCGCCAGCATATCGCGTCGCGGCCCGCAACGCGGTCAAGCTTGAATTCCTCAAACACACCTTGCCCGTTGCCCGGATACCAAAGCCAGCCGGTCCCGTCGCACTCCAGAAAGTTCACCTGAAACCCATGCGCCTGCGAAAAGGACAGATACGTCCGGTTTCCCTGTGGGTAGTCAGGAAACAGGGTCGGGCGAGCGGCGACATCTGCAATGGCGCTTTGACGTGCACCCCGCCAGGCCTGCAAGGGCAGCCATGAGTATGAGCAGCCTCATATGTCAGCCAACCCTGTCGCTAGCACGACAGGTTCGTCCGCCAGCCGTTGAACTTGGAAATCCTGGCGCTGAGCGCCTCAAGATCGGTGCTGTTCAGGTCGCCGGTCAGAAACTCAAGGATGCCGCCCTCAAACTCAGCGTTGCACCCGCTTCCAAGCCGGGCGGCGGCTTCGACTGTGGGGACGGTGTAGCTGCCGGTTCCGGCAGTGCGTTTCACAAGCGCGTAGCTTTCAGACGTGATCACCGCAACGCGGAAGGTAGAGCCTGCGACTTGCACCGTTTTCGCCGTCTTCTCCGCCTCGGCCTGGAGTGCCAGGTTCTTGGCACGCGTTTCTTTCAGCTGGCGGTTCTCGGCGGAATTGCCACAAGCGGCAAGAGTGGCAAGGGCGGCGATGACGGCAATTCTGGCAAACATGTTTTCTCCAATGGACTTCAAAGTTTGTCGGTTTCACTGGCGGATCGGTTGTCAGGCCAGCGCAAAATGCTTCGTTAGTTTTGGCAGGAATCTGGGCAGGAATGAGCCGTCTGACCGCCCGGAAGCCGATTTGACGGTCCGCTGTTTCCTTATTACCGCACCGGATCAAATTGCGCGTTGGTCTGGCTGCAGTCGCGGATGACGTCGCGGCCGCAGGTGCGGGGCTCAAGGTCGCGGGTGAAGCAGATGCGGGCTTCCTGGATGTAGCGATCCTTGCAGGTGATGGTGATCATGTCCGGGGTGAGCTGGGGGTTGTCTTCCAGAAAGGCCTCCTCAATCACGGAGGCGGGCAGGCGCACCGGGTCGGTCAGCTTGCGCAGCAGGGCGGGGCGGGTCACGCGGGCATAGGCTTCCCGCGACAGGGCGAAATAATTCTCGGATGACAGCCCGCTGCAGCGGCCATGTTTCTTCCATTGATGCCAGGCCAGCCCGCCGGTCCCCATGATGTCGGCCATGGCGTTGGTCTGGCCGCGCGACGGGTTGCGGGCGGCTGTGTTGCAATAGGACGGCCAGCCGCGTTCAAATTGGGGCCAAAGCCCATGCAGGATCCAGCCGTGGTCATGGCGGGGGTGGCATTGATCGCTGTCGCGCGCATCCCCCTCCAGCGCGCACCAGTTGGGCGACCAGCTGAGCGCCATGACGTAATAGTCAAACTCTCCGGCCTTTTCGCCTTCGGCCCAGACGGCGGCGGTCATGGCCAGCCAGATCAGCACTGCACGCATTTTCTCTTCCCCTTTTGTCTTGGGGTTACTATATACGCCCCAAGTTCCCCAACAATGCGAACTTGTTCCAAGATGGGACAGCCCCTGATCCGGGCGGCGGGGAAAGTGTATCTGAAGGAGACATGAGATGGCGCTACCGATTATGGCAAAAGCGACCGCCGTTTGGCTGGTCGACAACACCACGCTGACCTTCAAGCAGATCGCCGATTTCTGCGGCCTGCACGAGCTGGAAGTGCAGGGCATTGCCGATGGCGACGTGGCCGCCGGGGTCAAAGGGTTTGACCCGATTGCCAATAACCAGCTGACTCAGGACGAGATCGACAAGGCAATTGCGGATAAGCGCCATAAGCTGAAGCTGAAGCATAATGCCGCCGCCGTGGGCGAGGAGAAACGCCGCGGGCCGCGCTACACGCCGCTGTCCAAACGCCAGGACCGCCCGGCCTCGATCTTGTGGCTGGTGAAATTCCACCCGGAGCTGTCTGATGGCCAGATCTCCAAGCTGGTGGGTACCACGAAGCCCACGATCAACGCGATCCGCGACCGGACCCATTGGAACATTCAGAACATCCAACCGATTGACCCGGTGGCCTTGGGCCTCTGCAAACAGTCGGAACTGGACGCCGCCGTCCAGAAAGCCAATGCCAAGCGCGCCAAAGAGGGCGAGGTTATGAGCGATGACGAGCGTCGCAAGCTGGTCTCGACCGAGCAATCCCTCGGCGCGCCAGAAGAAGAAACCGTCCTGCCAACGGCCATTGCGGGGCTGGAAAGCTTCACGCTTGGCGACGCGCCGGAAGATGATGACGAGGAAGAGGAGCTGTTGGTCGACGCGGATTCGCTGTTCAACCTGCCCGATGGCGATGACCAACCCGACGTAGAAGACGACAAGTAGGCGTCGGCTACCTGATCAGAAATGACAAAAGCCACCGGCTCCAACGAGGGTCGGTGGCTTTTTGCATTGCGTTGCGGGGCGGCGTGACAAGGCCAGCCTAGTTGGTGATCCCGAATTTCTGCCACTTGGTCAGACGCGCGTCCTCACGGCGTTTGCGCGTGCTGCGATTGGTGTTGTCCCAATCCAGCCACCGATCCATCGATTTGCGATCTGCCTCTTCGCGATGCGCGTGGTAGAGAATGAACCAATGCTTGATCAGATGAACCATCACGGCACTGCACAAGAGAACATATGCCGTTGTAAATGTCATCATACCTATTCCCCTCACTACGATGCCCACGCGGGCAAAACTCAAAAACCACGGGGACAACCTAGCAAATTTTAGTTGAACCCAAGATGAATAAGGCGAAGTTTAGGCGAAAAATCAACGAAACCAGGTCGGAACTGTGGAAACACTGCGTTTCGCAGGGAGGACCTTGAGGTCCCAACGGGATCACGGGGGCTTAGTGCGCGGCGGTTTCGACCGGGTCCAACAGGGTCCGACCGCCGTCGATGGTCATGATCTGACCGGTCATGAAGGCCGCCGCGTCGGAGGACAGGAACTGCGCTGCGTCCGCGACCTCCCCCGAATTGCCGATCCGCCCCAGAGGTGTGTGCTTGGTGATATCTTCACGCAACCCGGACGTGTCCTTGAGCGCCTGTTTCAGCGAGGCCGACATGACCGAGCCGAATGCGATGGCGTTTACCCGGATGTGATGTGGTGCCAGGGCCAACGCCAGGGTACGCGTCATCTGGTCCATCGCGGCATTGGCGATGGAGAATCCCATCAAGCCGGGCCGCGACCGCTGCCCTGCGATGGAGGAGAGGTTGACGATAGATCCCGCAAGCTCCCCTGGTTCGTTATCCTCCGCCTGCTCGATCATCCGTTTGGCCACCAGCTGCGACAGCTTCATGCTGGAGAGCAGGTTTTGCTGCAACATGATCTCGACGGAATCGTCATCTACCTCCAGCGCATCGGTCGACAGCACCTGCCGGGACGCGTTGATCAGGATATCGACCCGCTCAAACGCGTCCAGCGTGGCGTTGATCAGGTTGGAGTGGCTCAGCTTCTCCCGCAGGTCGCAGGCGAAGATGCGGGAATTGCCGTTCTCCTCGTCATCATCGGGCACCTCGCCGCGGAGCTTTTCCTCGTCGCGGTCGGCCATCATGACATTGGCACCCTGGGCCACAAAATGGCGCGCGATGGCGAGGCCCACGCCGTTGGCGGCGCCCGTGATGATGGCGGTTTTTCCGGCGATGGTGAAGGACATCGGATGATTCCTCGTTTTGGCTTCGGCCAAGTTAGGGGATGCTAGTTGCGCGCGCGAGGGTTTTTGGGTGAGGTCGCCTGAATGACCTTGAACCCGCCCTCCTGCGTCACAGTTTTGACCTGCCGAAAACACGCTTCAAGCGTGGTCTCATAGGGCAGATTGCGGTTGGCGACCATCCAGAGCTGCCCCTTGGGGGCCAGCATGGCAGCGGCTTTTGTGACGAAGGCGATACCCAGGGCGGGGTCTGGCTTGCGCGAAACATGGAATGGCGGGTTGGTGACGACGACGTCATAGCCGGTTCCTTGGGCCTCTCGCACGTCGCCCCAGACAATCGTCGCGCGCGGGTCCTGCACATTGTGCCTGGCGCATGCGACGGCGTGATAGTCCGCCTCGATACCGTCTAACGCGGTTACGGCATCCGATTTCAGGACCTCGCCCGACAAATATCCCCACCCCGCGCCCAGATCCGCGATATGGCCTTTCAGGGGCGGCAGCGCTTCGGCCAGAATTTTGGAGCCCGCATCCGGCCCATCGGATGAGAAGACGCCGGCGCGGGTCACCCAGCCATTGGGAAAAAGATAGGTGACATCCTCCCATTCGCTGAGGTCGGGCAGGGTTTCAGGGCGGGGGAACCACAGCAGCTTGCCATGGGCCTTTGAGTAGCTTTGTACGCCGTCAAATCGCGCCTTCAGCGCCTTGGCAATGCTTTCAACCCCGTCCGTTTTGTTCCCGTCGACAGCAACCATGCCACCGGGCTTTGTCAAGGTGAGCGCGCGGGCAATCAGCTCCAGGGAGGCGGCTTTGGCCCGGTGCAGGCTGACCAGCGCTGCCTCGGCCTGCCCATCTGCCACAGGCGTGGCGTCGATCCCGCGGGCCGAAAGCCGGGCATGTTCGGGAAAAATGGTCTGGCTGGCGCGCAATTGGTCCGGCGCGATCCCGCACTCCCCGTCACCGGGCGCGTTTAGCCACAGCAGGCCGTTTTCCGGCAAGGCAAGTGCATGGGCCTCGGCGGCGAGAAGAAGGCGGGAGGTCACCATGGCGTGGAACGGCGCGGGGCGCCTATTCCTTCTCCATCGTGCATTGCAGCGGGTGCTGATTGCGGCGGGCGAAATCCATCACCTGCGCGACCTTGGTCTCTGCAATCTCGAAGGCGAAGACGCCGACGACGGCCATGCCCTTTTTGTGGACGGTCAGCATGATCTCCACCGATTGGGCGTGATTGATTCCGAAAAACCGCTCCAGCACCAGAACGACGAATTCCATTGGGGTGTAGTCGTCATTCAAAAGCAGCACCTTGTACATGGGCGGCTTGTTGGTCTTCGGCTTGGTCTTCGTAACAACAACGGTATCGGCGCCCGGATCGCGGTCGTCATCGTCGTCTGACAATGTAATATCGAACGGTGTCACGCGTCGGGCCCTTCGGGAGTCGCTCTTGTCGTTGAGTTGCTACTATATAGGATGCGGGTGCCCACAGAAAAGGCCCGAAAACTTAACATGTCGCAAACAATTACAACGATCGGGTTCGATGCGGATGACACCCTGTGGCAGAACGAGGAATTCTTTCGCCTGACCGAGGCCCGTTTTGCCGAATTGCTGTGCGATTTCGTCGCCCCCGACCATCTCGGGGCGCGCTTGTTGCAGGCGGAACGACGAAACCTGGGCAAATACGGGTTCGGCATAAAGGGATTCGTTCTGTCCATGATCGAGACCGCGATTGAGGTGACCGACCAGCAGGTGCCGGCATCCGTCATTGCAGAGATCATCGCCGCCGGGCAGGAGATGCTGGAGCACCCGATC
Organism: uncultured Litoreibacter sp.; assembly: GCA_938030665.1. Lineage (GTDB taxonomy): Bacteria > Pseudomonadota > Alphaproteobacteria > Rhodobacterales > Rhodobacteraceae > Litoreibacter. The sequence continues at coordinate 7,808 of CALHHY010000044.1, forward strand.
CACCTTCTGCCCCATGTGGCCGACACGGTGGCGGGGCTGAGCGCGCGCTACAAACTGGTCATGATCACCAAGGGCGACCTGCTGGATCAGGAGCGTAAGCTTGCCCAATCGGGGCTGGGGGAGTGGTTTGACGCGGTTGAAATCGTCTCCGACAAGCAGCCGCAGACCTATATCCGCGCCTTCATGCGCCACGGGGACGGGCCGGAACGGGCCATGATGGTTGGCAATTCGATGAAGTCCGATGTTGTCCCCGCGATTGAGGCGGGGGGCTGGGGCATCCATGTGCCGGCGCGCTATGAATGGGAGATCGAGAAGGCCGAGGCGCCGCTTGGCCATCCGCGCTTTCGGGTCATCGAAGACCTGTCGCGGCTGGGTGGGGTGCTCCGCGCGATATAGGCGATGGCAATTTCTTCGTGGAAGAAATTAGGCCCAAAGGTTTCACAAAACTTTGCCCGCTGCTCAGATCGCCTTGCGCGCCTTCAAAGCGGCGGAAATGGTGCCATCATCGAGATAATCCAGCTCACCGCCGATTGGCACGCCCTGGGCCAATGAGGTCACGGCGACGTTGCGTTTTTCCAGCTCGCCCGCGATGTAATGCGCCGTTGTTTGGCCGTCGATGGTGGCGTTCAGTGCCAGGATCACCTCGGAAATGCCGTCGCGGTCTACCCGGTCCATCAGTTTGGGGATACGCAGTTCTTCGGGCCCGATGGCGTCCAGCGCTGACAAGGTGCCGCCCAGCACGTGGTAGCGGCCTTTGAAAACGGCGCTGCGCTCCATCGCCCAAAGATCGGCCACATCCTCCACCACGCAGATCTCGCCCGTGGCCCGTTTCGCGCTGGCGCAGATGTCGCAGGTCTCGGCCGTGCCGATATTGCCGCATGTCACGCATTCCCGCGCGGTTGCCGACACGGTCTGCAGCGCGTCTGAGAGCGGCCCCATCAGGGTGCTGCGCCGTTTGATCATGTGCAGCACCGCGCGGCGCGCCGACCGGGGGCCAAGGCCGGGCAGCTTTGCCATCATCTCGATCAGCGCATCGATTTCCTTGGTGCTGGACATGGCAGGCGGCGGGCCCCGTGATCTGGTCTTGCGGCTAGAATGGCAGCTTCATACCTGCGGGCAGGCCAAGACCTTCGGTCAGCTTGCCCATTTCCTCCGCCGCTTTGGCCTGCGCCTTGCCCTGCGCGTCCTTGATGGCAGCGAGGATCAGGTCCTCGACCACCTCTTTCTCGTCCGGGTGGAAGATCGACGGATCGATATCAAGCGCCGTGATCACGCCCTTGGCCGTCGATGTCGCCTTGACCAGCCCCGCGCCGCTTTCGCCGGTCACGGTCATGTTCTCAAGCTCTTCCTGCATTTCGCCCATTTTGGACTGCATTTCTTGAGCTTTCTTCATCATCCCGGCCATATCGCCGAGCCCGCCTAGTCCCTTGAGCATCTAAGATCTCCGTAAGTCAAAGCCGCGTCTCGCGCGGCAGGGTGTAAAGGATCATTGCAATACATATCGCAGCGACGGCGCCGATGAACAAGGCGGGCGAACCGACGCAGCCCGCCGCGAGGGTCTGCACGTCGACAAACGGGTCGTCGACAAAAGCGATGATGCTGACATAGGCGGTCCAAAGCACCACCATCAACAACCCGCCCCATTGGCTGCGTTTGAGCACGGCAAGCAGGCTGGCCATCAGCAGGATCATCGCGGGCAGGGTGGTGAAAAGGTGCATGGCCTCCTGCAGGTGCGTCGCGGGCGCGCCTGGTTGCCAGTTGGGTCGGATGACATCGCAGGAATTTGCCAAGGCTGCCGAAGGAAACAGCAGCAATGGGAGAAACAGCCTACCCATCCTCAAACGGGTCCCATTCATCCTCCACCTCGGGCAGGGCCTCGACGGCGGCTTCCTGGATCAGGTCAGCGGCGGTGCGGATTTCCACGATCTTGGCCCCAGGGAAAGCCTCCAGCGTCGCCTTGAACATCGGGTGCTGTGCGGCCTCGGCCTTAAGGGCGTTTTCT
>CALHHY010000045.1 GCA_938030665.1 uncultured Litoreibacter sp.
CCTGCCGCTTGCTCCGGTGTCAGGTCAGCTTCGCGCAGCACATATGTGTGGATGGAGAAAATGACCGCGCCGCTTTCGGGCAGGCGCAGGATGGTCTGGCGCTCTGACCGCAGGTAGCCGCGCTCGCCTTTTTGTCGGGCAGGGTCGCTATGCCGATGCGGGTGGTAGAGGTTCGGGTCGGCATAGATCAGCGCGTTGGCACGCATCATCGGCCGGCCCGCGCGGGCGGCAGTGAACAATCGTTCCACGCGCTTGTTTATCCCTGCGTCATATTCCGGCACCGGATCGTGGATGGCCATCAAAGGGCGGCCGAGTTTTTCGTGCAGCGACCAGCTGGCTGGAAAACACAGCAAGGCCGCCGTCAGCACATGCTGACCATCGATAGGTTGCAGGATGCAAAAATCCTCCTGCACCAGATGGCAAAGCGTGGGCAGCGGGTTGGCAGGGTCGATCCGTACGGAGCGCCCGTCCGGGCAGGTCACCTCGCCATTGCCTGTGAACCCAAGCGGAGAAAGTTGGCCCAGCACAAGCTGCTGCAGCTCCGCGCAAGCCCCCTCCGCCCCTGGCTGGACGGCCAGCACGTTCTCGCGCTCGGTCTCCAGCAACTCAAGCCGACGGGCCATTTGCGCCGCATAGGCGTCATCGACCTGCAACCAGTCTGCCATCTGCACCGGCTGCACCCCCGGTAAGCGGCGGGAAGCGGGCTGCATCCAGGGCGCAAAGGGTAAGGAGCGTTGACAGATTTCGCGCATTTCGCCTCGTTGCGACATGTTTTGTGACGTTTTTCAGGTAGCACCGATCCGGCCCCGATACCACGCTGATAGGCAGGGAGGCCTCACCATGAACCAGCACTATCGGGATACCCGCAAGATTGATCCGACCATGGGCGCGCGGCTGCCTGATGGCAATCTGAACGACAATGACCGGATCGAGATCGGCCCCACCCTGCTGGCCTACCGCGAATGGGAGGCGGCCGGGCTGACCCTGCCCAACCTTGAGAACATGCGCGAATTTCGCTGGAACCGGCTGACCCAACACATTGCGGATCGTGACTGGGGTGGGTTGCTAATGTTTGATCCACTGAACATCCGCTATGCGACCGACAGCACCAACATGCAGCTGTGGAACACGCATAACCCATTCCGTGCCGTGCTGCTTTGCGCTGACGGCTATATGGTGATTTGGGACTACAAGAACGCCCCCTTCCTGTCCAAATTCAACCCGCTGGTGCGGGAACAGCGATCCGGCGCGGACCTGTTCTATTTTGACCGCGGTGACAAGATTGACGTGGCCGCCGACGTGTTTGCCGCACAGGTCCGTGATCTGATCATCGAGCATGGCGGCGGCAACCTGCGGATCGGGGCGGACAAGATCATGCTGCACGGGCTGCGATCTTTGGAAGCGCAGGGGTTTGAGGTGCATCCGGGCGAGGAATGCACCGAAAAATCGCGCGCGATCAAAGGCCCCGACGAGATATTGGCCATGCGCGCCGCCTGCCTGGCCTGCGAGCATTCGGTGCAGGCGATGGAAAACTACGCCCGCGAGATGGTGCCTCAAGGCGGGATCAGCGAGGATGATGTCTGGGCGGTGCTGCATGCCGAAAACATCAAGCGCGGCGGCGAATGGATCGAAACGCGGCTGCTGTCATCGGGCCAACGCACCAACCCGTGGTTTCAGGAATGTGGCCCGCGCATCATCGAGAATAACGAGATCATCGGCCTCGACACGGATCTGGTCGGCGCCTACGGGATTTGCTGTGATATCTCGCGGACGTGGTGGGTGGGTGACGCCGCCCCGCGCCCCGACATGGTCTACGCCATGCAACACGCGCATGAGCATATCATGACCAACATGCAGATGCTGAAACCGGGCGTCTCGATCAACGAACTGTCGGCCAACACCCATGTTCTGGACGCCAAATTCCAGCAGCAGAAATACGGCTGCCTGATGCATGGCGTGGGCCTGTGTGACGAATGGCCTCTGGTGGCCTACCCGGACAAACACGTTGCAGGGGCCTTCGATTACGAGTTGGAGCCCGGTATGGTGCTGTGCGTTGAAGCCCTTGTCGGCGAGGTCGGCGGCGACTTCTCGATCAAGCTGGAAGATCAGGTGCTCATTACCGAGGACGGATTCGAGAACCTGACCAAATACCCGTTTGACCCTGCGTTAATGGGTCGGTGACGGTTGCCAAATTAGAAACGATCTACAGGGGAACTGGCCGCCGGGCGACGAACCTGAGCAATACTATCATCTTTGCTCACCATTTTGTGAGAACCCATGTCAGGACGTTGCTTTGACTGTTACGTGCCTACATCGTTGGGGCAACCAAGGATTGTTTTTGCACATGGCGACTGAACGTTTCACATTCACCGGGCATTCCGGTGAAGAGCTTGCAGCACGGCTTGACCTGCCAACCGGCCCCCATCTGGCGACGGCCCTTTTTGCGCATTGCTTCACCTGCTCCAAGGACATCCCCGCCGCGCGCCGGATTGCCGGGAGGCTGGCCAATATGGGCATCGCCGTGTTGCGGTTCGATTTCACCGGGCTGGGCCATTCCGGTGGGGAGTTCGAGAACACGACCTTCTCCAGCAATGTCGAGGATCTGGTCCTGGCCGCCCGTGAGCTCAAGCGCCGCGACATGGGGCCTGAGCTGTTGATCGGCCACTCCCTTGGCGGCGCCGCGATTATTGCGGCCGCCGGGAATATCCCGCAGGCCAGCGCCGTTGTGACGATTGGTGCACCCTTTGATCCCGAACATGTGACGCATAATTTCGGCGGCGCGCTGACCGAGATCAAGCAACAGGGCATGGCCGAGGTGCAGTTGGGCGGGCGTGGCATCAAGATCGGGGCGGGCTTCCTTGAAGACGTAGCCGCCAGCCGGCTGGAGGCGGCCCTGCGCGATCTGAGAAAATCGCTGCTGGTGCTGCACGCACCGATGGACCGGGTCGTGGGGGTGGAGAATGCCACGCAGATCTTCACCCACGCCAAGCATCCCAAAAGCTTCATCACCCTGTGCGATGCCGATCACCTGATCACGCGGGAGCAAGACGCGGAATATGCAGCCGATGTGATCGCAGCCTGGTCCTCCAAATATCTCGACCTGCGCCCCCCAGCACCCCCCATTGGCGCGCCGGAAGGCGTGCTGCGCGTGCGCGAGGCGGATCCTGAGGGGTTCCTGCAGGACATTAATCTTGGGCATAAATTCCACATGCAAGCCGACGAGCCTGTCGCCTATGGCGGCACCGACAAGGGCATGACGCCTTACGGGTTTCTGTCCGCCGGGCTGGGGGCCTGCACGTCGATGACGATCCGCATGTATGCGCGGCGCAAGAAATGGAAGCTCGACAGCATCTGGGTAGACGTCAAACACGACGCGATGCACGCCCAGGACGCCGATGGCGGCCATTCCAAGATCGACACCTTCCTGCGCGAGATCCATATCGAGGGAGATTTGGACGAGGCGCAGCGTCAGCGGCTGCTGGAAATCGCGGATCGCTGTCCGGTGCATAAGACGCTGGAAAGCTCGGCCAAGATCAAAACGGTGCTCGCCGGGTCGTAGCCGCGCTTTTTCAGCAAGCCTCTGCCTGCGCGAGATATGTGTCTGGCGGCCCGTTTTCGGCTGGGCTACACCATGGGCATAGACGCAATTGGCGCAAGGTTATTCCCAATGAACATACTGAAATCCGCGGCTGCCGCCGCCCTCCTCACTGCTTTCACCAGCCCAGGATTTGCCGAGATGACGCAAGAAGAGATCAAGAACGGTTTCCGCGAGCATGCGGCCCACGCCCAGTTCTATCGCTGGTATCAGTTCTACGAGCGCCCCGACGGCGGGATCGAGAACGCGTTGGATATTCTGACCGAAGACGTCACTGTGACCTCGGGCCTCGGCACCGCGAACGGGCATGAGGAATACGCAGCCCGCGTGTCGCAACTGCCCACCAGCTGGAAAAACGCCCATCACGTCGCCTCGACGGCGGTCACCCACGGGGCGGATGGGGCCATGACGCTGACCGCGCAGATCACGTACCAAAACGCC
>CALHHY010000046.1 GCA_938030665.1 uncultured Litoreibacter sp.
TTCGGCGGACTGGCCCCAAAGGCGCTGGCCTTTGTCACACCAAACGGGGCCGAGCTTGCCTTGCTGGCGCTGATCGGCGGCCTTGGCACTTTTGCGCATCTTTTGATGACCTGGTCGCTGCGCTTCGCACCTTCTGCCACGCTTGCGCCTATGCAATATCTGGAGATCCCTGTGGCCACGATAATCGGGTTCCTGATCTTCCGCGACTGGCCAAACGGGCTGGCGCAGGTCGGTATCGCAATCACCATTGCGTCCGGGCTTTACATCATCTTCCGGGAGCAACGGCTGGCCCGAACTGCACCCCCTGCCGCGTAATCCCCTAAAATTCGTCGGAAATATTTGTCCATTTCGGTTACGACGGTTCAGCGGCTGTTAAGGCATCACCCCTATCACCTCTACAGGTTTGGAAAGTGATGAGTTGATATAGTAGGCCGGGCGATGACACATGAAATTCTGCTGCAACCTGGCGAGGTCTTGTATCATCAGGGGGACACCAATGATTGCGGCTACATCCTTGAATCGGGGGAAATCGTCCTCTTCGCCACGATGGACGGGCGGCGGGTCGACACGGAACGGCGGGGGCCGGGGTCCATCTTGGGGGAGCTGTCGATCCTGACAGGCAAGCCCCGCGCCGTCAGTGTCGAAGCCGTGACCCCCGCCCGGCTTTTTCGCATCCCCGCCGACCAGATTTTGCAGCGCTTCGGCAAGCTGGACCCTGTGTTGCGCGCCTGCATTGAGACCTCGATAAGCTTCACCGCCACGTTCAGCCAACGGGCCTCAAACGACCAGGGCGAAGCACCGCTGGCGCAAAGCACGTTGCGCAATTCAGAGGAGCTGATCGCCCTTTTCGAGCTTGAGCGCGACATGATCGAGGGTTTGCAAAACGGCGAGTTTCGCATGCATTATCAACCGATTGTGCATCTTGAAGACGGTCAGATTGCCGGGTTTGAGGCGCTGATGCGCTGGATCCACCCCACTCAAGGCTTCATCCCGCCCGATCGTTTCATCACTGTGGCGGAGATGACTGATAGCATAAGCAAGCTCACGGATTTCGCCTTGATCGAGACCTGCGCGGCGCTGGCGCGGATGCGCGCGCTGAACCCAGCGACCCAGCCCTTGTTCGCCTCTATCAACATCTCGGGCGCAGATATGGGGCGGCCCGATTTTATCGACTTTCTTTCCCACACACTCGATCTCAACGGGCTGACCCCAGAGGACGTCAAACTTGAGGTTACAGAAACAGCCCTTGTGCCAGATTCAGCACACGCGGAAACCAATCTAAAACGGCTCAAAGATTTCGGCTGCGGGCTGTCCATCGATGACTTTGGTACCGGCTATTCAAATCTCGCCTACCTCAAGGAATTACCGCTTACCGCCCTCAAGATTGATCGCGCCTTTGCCGGGGATGCACATGCCAATGCCGTGTCCCACTCCATCGTCAAAATGCTGATCGGCCTCGCGCAGGAGCTTGATGTCGATATCGTCGCCGAAGGATTGGAGACCGAGGAAGACGTCAACACGCTGCGTCGCCTAGGATGCGGGCTCGCTCAGGGATATTTCTTCGACAAGCCGCTAACGGAAGACGCATTTGTCGACGCCTATATTCTTCCGCGAAACCGCCAGCGCAACGTCGCGTGATGTGAGATCAGGCAAGCCGCTGCTAGGCCGTTTCCCCTACACGCTGCAATTTCACCGGCTCTGTACGGGCCAGCCGAATTACATTTGACATAAAGGGTTTATGCGTATCCTCGCTTCGCGTTGCGGCGTAAAGCCGCTTCGTCTTTCCATCCTTCGTGAGCGGCCGGGTAACGTAATCCGAATTGTAACGCACCTCCCGCACCACCCAATCCGGCAGCACTGCAACCCCCCGGTTTGACGCGACCAACAGCAAGATGACGGCGGTCAGCTCAACCTGCCGCATCGCGCGCGGTTCCACCCCGGCGGGCAACAAAAGCTCAGTGAAAACATCCAAACGGTTGCGGTCAACCGGATAGGTGATCAACATCTCCCCCCGCAAATCCTCTGCCTCAATAAAGGGCTTTGCCGCCAATGGGTTTTGGGCTGAAGCCACAAAAACCGGTTCATAGTCAAAAAGCGGCGTGAAATCGACATTTGGCAGATCTTCTGGGTCTGAGGAAACAACAAGGTCCACCTCCTCTCGCAGCAGCGCCGGCAAACCGTCAAAGCTCAGACCCGGCCGGATATCAACATCAATGTCAGGCCAAGATTGCCGAAATCCTTCAAGCACGGGAAACAGCCATTCAAAGCAGGCATGGCACTCAATCGCAATATGCAGTCGGCCCGTCTTGCCCATGCGCAGGGAATGAAATTCCTCCTGCAGCGCGGCGACTTCGGGCAAGATACGCTCCGCCGCGCGCAACAGCTTCATGCCGGCAGGCGACAATTTCATCGGTTTCGAGCGGCGAATGAACAGCTCGACCCCGGCCTGCTCTTCCAAGCCTTTGATCTGATGGGACAGGGCCGATTGCGTAATATTGAGCTGGGCCGCCGCACGGGCGAGCCCGCCATTGTCATGGATGGCCTTCACCGTGCGCAGATGGCGGAATTCGATATGCATGCAAACCTCATATTAATCTTGCACGTTATGAAATTGCTTCACTTACTACGCTGTGGGACATGTGTTGCCAAGCCAGATCACACCCAGCTGACAGGAGCGGCCCGATGCAGCCCCCCAAAACTTCGTTTGAGTTCTTCCCGCCCAAAGGCCTTGCTGGATCATTCCGGCTTTGGGACACGTTGCAATCCCTAGCGCCTTACGGACCTGACTTTGTGTCAGTCACTTATGGCGCCGGAGGAACGACGCGCAAGCTGACCCATGACGCCGTAACCACGATCAACCGCCAGCTGGGCGTCGAGGTCGCGGCGCATCTGACCTGCGTTGAAGCCAGTCGGGCAGAGACGCTTGAGATTGCCCAAACCTACCACGAGGCCGGCATCCGCGATATCGTAGCCTTGCGAGGTGACGCGCCCGGCGGCGGTCAGTTCATCCCGCACCCTGAGGGATTCAACAGTTCGGTCGAGCTGATCTCAGCCCTCAAGAAAACCGGCGATTTCAAGATCCGCGTTGGCGCCTATCCTGACACCCACCCGGAAGCCGCAAGCAGCGCGCAGAATATCGACTACCTCAAAGCCAAGTTTGACGCAGGCGCAGACGCCGCCATCACCCAGTTTTTCTTTGAGGCCGAGACGTTCTTCCGGTTCCGGGATGCCTGCGTGAAAGCCGGTATCACCAAGCCGATTTTGCCGGGCATCCTGCCTATCGAAAACTGGACCTCCACCAAACGCTTCGCGCAACGATGTGCAACATCGGTCCCGGCCTGGCTCGACGCCGCGTTCGAGACCGCGAAGCGGGACGACCGCGAAACGCTGCTCGCCACAACGCTGGCAACCGAACTCTGCACTGAGCTCCTGGAAGGCGGGGTAGATCACTTGCATTTCTACACGCTGAACCGCCCGGAACTGACCCGCGACATTTGCGTCGCCATGGGCGTAAAAGCCGAACCGCGTCTGGCGCAGGTCGCCTGAGGGCGCTTGCACCTGCGCACCGCCCTGCATAGCTTTGCCGACAACGAGGATGATGCGGGGTCGAGCCATGGCACACACCTATTTTGCGACCGAGGCGTCAGAGCTTCCGCATCGTGACACGATCTTGTCGATATCCGGGTTGGAATTCATGCAATCGGTGCTGGACGGAAAGCTGCCCGGCGCCCCAATCGCGCAGGCGCTGAACTTCACCCTCCACAGAGTCCAAGACGGGGTGATCACCTTCCGCGGCCGGCCCGGATTTGCGCAGATGAACCCCATGGGCACGGTGCATGGCGGTTGGTATGCCACCATCCTCGACAGCGCCATGGCCTGCGCGGTGATGACGAAAGTGCCAAAGGGGTCGCTCTACACGACCTTGGAACTTAAGGTAAATATCATCCAACCCATACCCGAGGGCCGCGAAGTGGACAGCCACGGCGTGGTTGACCATGCAGGACGGTCAACCGGTATTGCGACGGGAAAAATTGTCGATTGCGAAACCGGCAAGCTGTATGCGACCGGAAGCACCACCTGTATGATCATGACCCCCTGATGGAATAGTCATCACAAGCGTCACAAGATGCGCGGCCAATTTAACTGGGTCGGATTAACGTCTGTATTCCTCCCCCAGAGGGGGAGGCCAGGTGGGGGGCCATGCATGGTGCGCGGCAGGGCCGCACAATTGGATCAGCGCACATAGCCCCCGAACTCGCCGCCTTAGTGGCAGTCAGGGCGCGCGCCGGGCAGCAGCACTTTGTCGATCACATGGATCACGCCATTTGAGGCTTTGATATTTGCGATGACGACATTTGCGCTTTGCCCGCTGCCATCTGCAATCGTGACACCTTGCGCGCCTTTGGTGATGCAAAGCCGCTCGGATGCCAGAACCGGTTTGAAGTAGTTGGAGCCGTTCGGGATTTGCTCCGCCGTCAGATTGCGGTCGTCAACATGGTAAAGCAGCACATCGGTGAGCTGGCCCTTGTTTTGTGGCTCAAGCAGCGTTTCAACCGTGCCGGCGGGCAAGGCTGCGAAAGCTTCGTTGACGGGGGCGAAGACGGTGAAGGGCCCTTCGCTGTTCAGCGTGTCAACCAATCCTGCCGCGCTTACCGCCGCCACGAGTGTCGAGAAACGCGGATCGCCGGCCGCAATCTCTGCGATCGTCGCGGCCTGTGCCGAGGATGCGGTAACGGCCGCGACTGCTGCGGCTTTCAAGAGGTTTTTCATAGTGAACTCCCAATGTCTGATGCATGCCAAGGCGGCATGTGACAAGGGTTACGCCCCCCTTTGGCGGTGAGATCACATTCCCGTCAAATCGTTACTGATCCGGTAATTTATGAAATATTGCATCTGGTTAGGGCATTCATCCGTACGCACATGTCACCCTTTACGGGGCACATATTGGACGTCATCGCCTTGGATCAGCTCTGCGACTCCTTGGGGAAACCGTAGCCCCGCTGACAGCTCCGCATCTAACGCGTCTTCGGAGGCCCGCACGCTATCCAGACGTCCGATCACCGTGTCAATCTCACCAAAAGGCACGACCACCACCCCGTCGCGATCCGCCACAATCATGTCCCCGCTGTAAATGCGTTGCCCCCCCAGATCGACTGGCAAGCCCACCGTGGCCGGCCCGCTTGTGAAAGGCGAGGCCGGCGTCAACCCGGTGCACCAGCACGGCAGCCCGACCTCTACGATGCCGGCATAGTCGCGCATCGGCCCGTCGGTGACGAACCCCGCGCCCCCGCAATTCTTGACCATCGCAGAAACCCGGTCGCCAGCAGCGGCACAGGCTTGATGCCCCTCGGCGGCAGCCACCAAAATATCGCCTGTTTTCAGAAAGTTGAGCGCCGCTAGCGTACCCATGATATCGGAGGCCCGGTTCCCCGCCGTCAACGCGGGACCCGCCGCCACGCAGTCAATGTCACGGCCAAACCCAATGGGTGAGATCGCGCCATCCAGCGCGCCGGCCCCAAACATCGCGTCAACCACGAACCCAGTCGGCACGCCCTGAAAGGCCGCAATCTGTGCCGCGCTCGGACGCCGCAGGTCACCGTTTATTGTCAGTCTCGGTGGTTCTTCGATCATCTCTAATCCTCCCCCAAAGGTGCTTGGCTAGCCTTCCAGACACCATTTCATGATCGCCTTTTGTGCGTGCAGCCGGTTCTCTGCCTCGTCAAATATGACCGAGTTCGGCCCGTCCATCACCTCCGACGTTGCCTCATCATCGCGATGCGCAGGCAGGCAATGCATGAACAGCGCATCCGGTTTGGCATGGTCCATCAACCGCTGGTTCACCTGATAGCCGCGTAGCTGATTATGCCGCCGTTCCCGCGCGGATTGCGGGTCATGCATGCTGACCCAAGTGTCAGTGACAACGAGGTCAGCACCGTCGACCGCGCGGTGCGGGTCGCGTTCAATGGCATAAAGCCCCTCAAGCGCGGGCTCCGGGTCGAGCGGCGGCGGCCCTGTGAAAACCAGGTCAAACTCAAATTGCTTCGCGGCATGGGCAAAGCTTGCAAAAACATTATTACCGTCGCCGGACCAGACAACTTTGCGTCCCCTGATCGGGCCGTTATGTTCCTCGAAAGTCAGGATGTCGGCCATGATCTGACAAGGATGCGTGCGATTGGTCAGCCCGTTTATCACCGGCACCGTCGCGTATTCAGCCATTTCCAGCAGGGTATCTTCCTCGAAGGTGCGCATCATGATCAGGTCGACATAGCGTGACAGCACCCGCGCCGTGTCGGCAATGGTCTCGCCATGGCCAAGCTGCATGTCAGCGCCCGACAGCACCATCGTCTGCCCGCCCATCTGGCGCACGCCCACGTCAAATGACACGCGCGTCCGGGTGGAGGGTTTCTCGAAGATCAGCGCCACCATATGGTCTTTCAGCGGTTGGTCGGCATCCACCGCCCCTTTGGGCTTGCCCGCCCGCGCATCCTTGATTGCGCGGCCCGTATCAATGATCCGCCGCAGCTCGTTCGGCGCGGTTTTATGGATGTCCAGGAAATGCCTCATAGCACAGCCTCGATGGCAGCAGCTGCCCGGTCGAGCCGGCCGACCCCTTCTGCAATTTCCGCGTCCCCGATATTCAGCGCAGGCAGAATGCGGATCACATTATCGCCGCCGGGGATGGTCAGCACCTTTTCCGCGTAGCCTGCCGCGACCACATCCATGTTGGGCACCTTGCATTTGACACCGATCATCAGCCCCGCCCCACGCACCAGCTCGAACACATCCGGATGCGCACCTACCAAACCTTCAAGCTTTTGGCGAAGCAGCCCTGATTTGCGCAGCACCTCGGCCAGAAAATCTTGGGTCGCGACCCGGTCCATCACGGCCGCACCGACAGCACAGGCCATCGGATTGCCCCCATAGGTGGAGCCATGCGTGCCCGCAGTCATCCCCTGCGCCGCGCGTTCCGTGGCCAGACAGGCGCCAAGCGGGAAACCGTTGCCGATCCCCTTGGCCACCGCCATAATATCAGGGGTCACACCCGCCCATTCATGCGCGAACAACTTTCCTGTCCGCCCCATGCCGCATTGAATCTCATCACAAACCATCAAGGCGCCGGTTTGATCACATAGATCTCGCAGCCCCTTAAGACAGGCATCGGGCAGCGGGATGATCCCGCCCTCGCCTTGCACCGGCTCGATCACGACGGCGGCAATCGTGTCGTCCATCGCGGCCTCCAGCGCGTCATGATCCCCCGCCTCAAGGTTGATGATCCCCGGCAAGAGCGGGCCGAACCCATCCGTCAGCTTCTTTGAGGCCGCCGCTGAAATGGTTGCCAGCGTCCGCCCGTGGAAAGAGCCGGTGAAGGTGATGATATTCACCCGCTCCGGTTTGCCTTGGGCCGACCAGTATTTTCGCGCGGTCTTCAGCGCACATTCCATCGCCTCCGCCCCGGAGTTGGTAAAAAAGCAGGTATCGGCAAAGGTCTCGGCCACCAGCTTTTCCGCCAACGCCTGCTGCTGCGGGATATTGTATAGGTTAGACGTGTGCCACAGCTTCTGCGCCTGCGCGGCCACGACTTGCGCCAGCTCAGGATCCGCATGACCCAAAGCCGTCACCGCAATACCGCCGCCGAAATCAAGATAGCGCGTGCCGTCTCGCTCAATCAGCCAGGACCCCTCGCCTTTTTCAAACGTCATTTCGGCGCGACCATAGGTCGGCATGATTGCAGGGATCATGGCAAGGTTCCTTTTCGCATAAACGAAATCCTGACTGTCAGGATATTCAGGCAAGTGTCAATTTCGGAGTGTGGTTGCTTCGCGGCACGCACCGCAGCAGCAGGGATCAGACGGCAGAGGACAGACGTCGGCGTCGCAACACGGCGGTATGTGCGGTCTTGATCATGGGGTGACGCTCTAAAGGAAAACCGGCCCGTGACGCAATAGCCTTGTCACCACCGCGCTCCCCGCCTAAATTGACCACTAGCTTACCCAATGCGCGCCGCCCCCCGCCGGGCGGCGCCTCGATTCAGCAAGAGGCCCCCCGATGTCCTGGACAGATGACCGCGTTGAAATCCTGAAAAAGATGTGGGGCGAGGGCAAATCCGCGTCGCAAATTGCCAAAGAGCTAGGCGGCGTGACCCGCAATGCCGTGATCGGCAAAGTGCACCGGCTGGGCCTGTCCAACCGTTCCGGCGGGGCGAGTCCGGCAAAACCCGCCACGAAGGAAAAGCCTGCCGCAGCCGCAAAATCAAAAGCAACCGAGACCCCGAAAAACGCTGCAGCGCCCGACACCAAAACAGAACCTGCAATGGCGCCCGCCAAGGTCATTCCTCGGCCCAAACTCGTTGTCACAGCAGGCCAGCCCCTGCCGCCGCAGCCTTCCGCGAATGAAATCAGCCCTGAGGCATTGGCATCGGTGCGAGAGGTGGAGAAGAAGGCCAAGAAGCTGTCTGTGATGCAGCTGACCGAACGGACCTGCAAATGGCCCGTCGGGGATCCCGCGACCGAGGATTTCTGGTTCTGCGGCCTCCCCGTCCAGCAAGGCAAACCCTACTGCGAAGCGCATGTCGGAGTGGCGTTCCAACCCATGTCAGCCCGTCGCGACCGCCGCCGCTAGCGGGCCCGACCCAAAGCCAGCATCACTGCTTCAAAAATACTCTGGGGGCGTTTGCCCGCGCGGCTGAGGGGGTAAAACCCCCTCAAAGAGCGCAAAATATCAAGCGCGCCCCTGTGAAGGGGCGCCCATCCAGGTAACGACACCCACTCAGTCGAACAAACGCCGCAGCGCGTCTTTGGCCTTATTCTCCAGCCCATCTTTCAGCAGCTCCTCAACATCTGCATCCTGCGTCGGCACGATATCTAATTCCGCTGCGATTTTGGCTTTTGCGCGCTCTTTCAGCTCTGCCTCTCTGGCTTTGGCTGCGGCTTGCAGTTTGGCTTTCTCGTCCTCCAATTCCCGGTCGAGCAGTGATTTGAGGTCTGGCCTGAACCGGATATCGGCCCAGGGGCCGGTAATAAGAACAGGGACTGAAATCCCGTTCTCAATTGCCGAGGCCAACGCCACAGGAATCAGACGGTAGTCGACGGTTTGACGTCCCAAATCCATCTCCCCTGCCCCGGTCGCCGTCAAAAGCGGGGCCGTGAATTGCAGGTCCGAATTGCGCAGAACACCGTTCTGGATATCAAAACCGGCGGTGATCGCGTCAAACACGGTTTTCGATCCCTCACCTACATAGGCCGCATCAAGATTTCGGATCATGCCCGCGATATCAAGGCCCAGCATCTCCCCCGCGCCCACGTCAAGCGTGCCAGAGCCAGAGAGCGAGCGCATGATCTCGTCCATATTCTCGCCCACCCCCAGAAACTTCAGCGACATCCCGCCATCCGCAATCAAGCGGTCAAACCCGGCAAAATCGGTCAGCAGCCGTTGCATGGCCACGTTTCGCGCGCGCAACTCGCCCCCGACCGACAGGCCGGAGCGGTTGTTGACCACAAACTGCCCGCTGATCTTGCCATCAAAGGCCGTGACATCCTCTAGGGTCATAACCAGCCGGGCGCGGTCCAGATTGCCCTGCATTACCGTTGGCCCAAGTTGGATCGACCCCAGATCAACCGCATTGGCAAGAAATGCGAACTGGCCATTGACGTTTGACAAGCCGCTGACATCCAGCCGTGCCGTCGACCAGCCCCCGCTTTCGGTATTGGCCGCGCCGTCGCCCGCGCTGGTATCCGTGCTCATTGCGGAGAAATCCAGTACGTCGCCCGACAGCCGCGCCATGACCGACGGCACGGCCTCGCTTAGGTCAATATCCACGTCACCGGCAAGCTGGTTCTGATCAAGCGCAATAGTGGCCTCGCGCAGGAACACGGCAGGCGCATCGGTCAGCGTCAGCGTACCCGCAAGCGCGACCCGCTGTCCTAGACCTTCAGGGATGCGGGGTGGCTTGCTATCGATCAGGGCGAACAGGCTGGCATGATCGGCGATACTTGCCTCTAGCTGGCCTGTCGCTTGCATGGGCTCCAGCCCCGCCGCTCCGTCAAAGCTCACCTTATTCCCCCCAACCGATGCCGCTATCTGCACGGGCTGTACCGCGCCATCAAGAAAGGGCATCAGCCGCGCAATCGTGCCGTCGAGCGACAGGTCCTGGCCGTCCATTAGGGCGTTCAGCGTCACTTGCCCCTCGCCGTCCAAATTCTCCAGCCGCAAGGTGGCGTCCAGCGCTTCAATCCGTTTGTCGATCCCGGCCGCTGCGTCGGTAAAGGTCAGCGTTGCCCCGGTGATCCTGCCTTTTGGCAGGGAAACCGGGCCGATCTCTCCACCGGCTGCGCTGTCTGACCCGTCCCCGCCAAGCGCGGTCAGGAAATCCCAATTCGCCTGGCCGTCCGCGGCCCGCACCAGCCGGATCACGGGGGCATCTATCTGAAAGGTCTCGACGTTGACCGCGCCGCCGAGCAGAGCCGCGGCGCCCACGCCCACATCCAGCCTTGCCGCCTCCAGCATCGGCTCGGGGCCGGCCCACTCCGCATTGGAGATCGACACATCTTCCAACGCCACGCCAAGGCGCGGCCAGATCACGGGGGAGACCGCGCCCGCAATCGTCAGCTGGCGGCCTGTCATTGCCTCAAATCGTGCTTCGGCCAATCGAGCGATGCGGTCAGTGGGGATCAGAAACACCGCACCCACGGCCAGAACGGCTAGAACAACCAGCGCAAAAAAAGCTATTTTCATCCAACGCATCGGCCTGCTCCGCCGTTAAGGGCTTTGGGGCAAGCCTAGGCCGGCGGCCCCCATGCGCTCAAGGGGGAAGTCTGGACCAAGTGCAACCATGCGTCACGGCGCTGAAACGAAAAAACCCCTCCGCGGCGCTGCCGGGAGGGGTCAAATCGGACAATCTTGTGGGGCTTAGCTGCGGCGTTTGCGGCGGCCCAGGAAACCAAGCCCAGCCAGGCCTCCCACCATCAGTGGCATGGAGGCGGGCAGCGGGACGGGCTCGACCCGCAGGCGGTCAAGCGCGCCAGAGCCTTCCACAAACTCAAAGGTCAGGCTTCTGACGCCGTAGAACCTGTCGCGGAAACCCAAATTGCGGAAGGCGCCGTCATTCAGGACGGTGCGGGTGATGCTGACGCCATTGTCGCCGGTGATGCGCACTGTGGCGTCGTCAAGAAGGCGGACGTTGCGCACTGCAACAAGCTGACCAAAGTCAAACGTGATCGCCGCGCCGCTGTCAGCCGCATCGGGAATTAGACCGGACAAGAAAGGGTCTTCCTGCACGATCAGGGCGTTGCGCGCGTTGATCGTTCGGCTGGGGTCTCTGTCATTGAACAGGCGACCTTCCAGCCCGGGCTCGGCGGTTCCGGTTTCGCGGGTGTCGAAAATGCGGGCCTCGTTGGCGCCGCCAGTTGCGGTGACGTCGGCGGTGATCACACCGTCTGTGGTAACAATCGAGGAGACCACGTCGCCATGGCTGCCGGCATTCTCAAAGTTGAAGACCGAGATCGTGGCCGCCTGGGCCATGCTGGTGCCTGCCAAAAGCAGGATCGCTGAAAGTGTGTGTTTATACATGTCCGGTTCCAAATGATGTTTCCTGGCGCATTTCGCGCTTCTGTCGGAGATTGGAAATG
>CALHHY010000047.1 GCA_938030665.1 uncultured Litoreibacter sp.
CGCCGCGCGGGTCTTGAACGGGTGGGTCACCGTCACCCCCGTCCAGCCCCGGCTGCGCAGCCCATGCACCGTGGCGTCGAAATCATGCGCCGGCTCCTCGGCGCTATCGATCAGGTAGAATTCCAGCGTCACATCATGGGCATCGCACAATATCTGAAAGGCTGCCGGCAGGCGCGTGCGGGAGATATGCTCCCCGATCAATCCCGCGCGCAGCAGGCTCACGCGGCCGCCTCGCTGCGCGGGGCAACGGCCGCTTCGATCTGCAATGTCACTCGCAGCGTCTGTGTCGCATCTGCCGCGCTTACCAGCGGCGCGGAGCAGCCCGCGACCACATCGGCAAAATGTTCCAGCTGCGCGACAAGGGGCACATTCGGTGCGGTTTTTTTCGGTAGCTGCGGCACCGCCGGCTGGGACCAGTCTGGCACCCCGCCCCAGACGGTTAGCGACGGAAAGCCGACGGATCCGTCGCGGCCCGTGATACGCAGGTAATCCTCCCCGGTCGTGCCGATATTGGGGTTCTCGCCCGTGCCCGCCTCAAACCCCCAAGGGCTGAGCGCGCTGTCGGCAAACGCGATGGAGGCCGTCATCCCCCCTTCAAATGCCAAAGCCACGGCACCGCTTTCCACCCGTGCGGCCCCGCGCTGCGCGTTGGAGCCGAAACCCGCGACACCGGTCACCTCGCCGAAAAGGTGGCGCAGCAAATCCACCTCATGCACGAGGTTGATCATCACCGGAGAGCCGTCCGAACCTGACCGCCAATTCCCCTCGAAATAGCCGTCCGGCTTGCGCATCGCCCAGATCATTGAGGCCAAAATGGGGGTGCCAATCGCGCCCGCCTCCAGCATCGCCTTCAGCTCTGCCACGCGCGCATGGTGGCGGCGGTGGTGACCCACCAGTGTCTGCACGCTTGCCGCATCTGCTGCGCGGGTAATGCGGACCGCGGCCTCCATGTCATGGGCCACCGGTTTTTCGATCAGCATATGCCACCCGCGCGCCGCAGCCGCTTCCGCGTGGTCCGCGTGCAGATGCGACGGGGTGGCGATGACAATCGCGTCGGCCTCGACTTTGACCTGCTCAATCGCGGCGAAATGCGGAAAGTCGGTTTGCTGCAAGACAGGGTCGATGACGCCCACCACATCGATGCCCTCCATCGCCTGCGCATGCGCCAGATGACGCGCACCGATCAAACCTATGCCCGCAATCAGCAGCCTCACATGACGGCCCCGATCTGCCAGGGCACGAATTCGTAATCGCCCAAACCCTGCGCTTCAGATTTCGATGCCGCGCCGGAGGCGACCGCCAGGATCATCTCGTATATCTCGCGGCCTTTCTCCTCCAGGCTGACGCCGCCTGTCAGCATATCGCCCGCGTTGATATCCATGTCGTCGGTCATGCGCTTATACATCTCGGAATTGGTGGCCACCTTGATGGTGGGCGCGGGCTTGGAGCCGAAGGCGGAGCCGCGCCCGGTGGTAAAGACCACGACCTGGCACCCCCCTGCGATCTGGCCCGTCACGCTGGCCGGGTCATAGCCGGGGCTGTCCATGAAGGTGAAGCCTTTGGCCGTCACGGGCTCTGCGTATTTATAGACGCCGGTCAGCGGCGAGGTGCCGCCCTTGGCCGCCGCGCCAAGCGATTTCTCCAAAATCGTCGTCAGCCCGCCCTTCTTGTTGCCGGGCGAGGGGTTGTTGTCCATCGAGCCCCGGTTGCGCTGCGTATAGTCCTTCCACCAGTCGATCAGCCCGATCAGCCGCCCCCCCACCTGCGCGGAGACCGCGCGGCGGGTCAGCAGATGCTCCGCCCCGTATATTTCAGGCGTCTCCGCCAGCACGCCGGTGCCCCCCTGGGCCGCGAGCAGGTCGCAGGCATAGCCCAAGGCTGGGTTCGCCGTGACGCCCGACCACGCGTCCGAACCGCCGCATTGCAGCGCCACCTTCAGCTCTGATGCGGGACATGGCTCGCGGCGCGCCCGGTTGGCCAGCGGCAGCATCGCCTCGACCTTCTTGATCCCCATCTCGATGGTTTTCACCAGCCCCGCCACGCCCTGGATGTTCATGACCTGAAACGTCTCGGACTGCTTCAGCCCGTAGGCCTCCAGCAGCCAGTCGATCTGATTCATCTCGCAGCCCAGCCCCACCATCAGCACGCCCGCGTGATTGGGGTGGCGCGCATAGCCCCACATGACGCGCTGAAGCGCCTCGAAGCCGTCGCCGCTATCGGCCATGCCGCAGCCGGTGCCATGCACGAAGGCGCAGACCCCGTCGACATTGGGATAGTCCGCCAGCTGTTCCGGGGTGAAGTGATCCGCGATGCGCCGCGCGGCCGTGGCAGAACAATTCACCGAGGTCACGATGGCGATATAATTGCGCGTGCCGACCGACCCATTCTCGCGGCGGTACCCCAAGAAAGTGTCACCTGTAGCGGGGGTCACCTGCCGCATATCGGTGCCGAATTCGTAATCCTGATCTGTCGCCACAAAGTCGCAATTATGGGTATGTACATGCTCCCCCGGCGCGATGTGGTCGGAGGCCACCCCGATCATCTGCGCGTATTTGCGGATCTGCGCGCCTTTGGGGATGGCGCGGATCGCCACCTTGTGGCCGGAGGGGATCAGTTGCACCGTGGTTTTTCCGTCAGCGACCTCGACCCCTGCCTCCAAAGCGCGGGTGGCAGTGACCACGTTGTCGTCAGAATCCAGGCGGATGTAGTCTTTCATGTCAGCTGTCCACCACTGTAAGCGCAGAAACCGAATATCTCAGAACAAGGGGCTCCTCGCCACCTGGCTCAGTCGGGAAAGAAGCTCCGTAGAACGCTATCCTGCAGTCATGATCTTTGAGGTTTTCGTGAGTCCAATAATGCACCACACTGCCGCATTCAGGCTCGCTCGTGGAAAGCCCATCATATCTGACGCGAAGGCCGGGAGGCAGATAGCGATGGGACGTCATTGCAACCTCTGCGGGTTCTTGGATGGGCAGCAGCACAGCCCACCCGGTTGATATCGACCTAAGGCAGCAGGATCGCGATGATCGGCGGGTAGATCAGCAACACCGACAGCGCGCAAAGCTGGATGCCGATGAAAGGCAGGAAGCCTTTGAATATATCGGTCAGCGAGATATGCGGCGGCGCCACGGATTTCAGGTAGAAGGCCGCCGGCCCAAAGGGCGGGCTGAGGAAGCTGACCTGCATGTTCATACAGAACACAACGCCGAACCAAATGGCGACATGGCGCGGCTCCAGCTCCCCGAAAAAGCCGATATCCTCAATCGGCAGGCGCAGCACGATCGGCAGGAAGACCGGGATGATCAGCAGCACGATGCCGACCCAGTCCATGAACGCCCCCATGAAAAGCAGGATCACCATCATCACCAGGATGATCCCCATCGGCGGCACGTCGAGACCGACGACCAGATCGGCCACAAAGACCGGCCCGCCCGCGATGGTATAGGCCCCGGCCAAGGCAGCCGCCCCGATGGTCACCCAGATGATGGTTCCGGTCGATTTCAGCGTCCGCATCAGCGAATCCCAGACGAGGTCAAACGACGCCTCGCCGCGCAGGAAAGCCATGATGAAAACCGCGAAAGCCCCCATGCCAGCGGCCTCCGTGATGCCGGTGATGCCCATATAGATGGAGCCCAGCACCACACCGATGATGATGATCGGCGGGACCAGACCCTTGCCCATGGACCAGCCTTTCGCCGTCCGCTCGCGTCCCACGACGAAGAAGATCAGTGCCAGTGCCACTGCGATGGTGCCGAGGAACCATGGCAGGTAATCCATTGTGCCAAAGCGGATCGGGTCACCCGTGTTGGACGCGTTCTGGCCGGAGAACTCGAAAAACAGCACGCGGGCAGTGAAGAAAGTCCATGCGCCCACGACAACGACACAAAGGAAGCCGAGGAAAAGTAGCTGTTTCTCGCGGCCCTCAGGCTCCCCCGGTACGGGGTCGGGCAGCGGCGCGTCCTCGGGGCGCAGCCTTGTGCGCACCAGAATGTAGATGATGAAGAAAGAGGCCAGCATGAACCCCGGCAGGAACGACGCGGTAAACAACGCCTTGATCGAGGTTTCGGTGACCAGCCCGTAGATGATCAGCACGATAGAGGGTGGGATCATCGTCCCCAAGCTGCCCGACGCGCAGATCGTGCCGATGGCGAGGTTCTGGTTATACCCCAGCCGCAGCATCTGCGGCAGCGCGATCAGGCCCAGCAGCACCACCTCGCCCCCGATGATGCCCGACATAGCCGCCATGATCACCGCCATGATAGAGGTCACGACGGCAATGCCGCCCCGCGTCCGGTTCAGCCAGATGTTGAGCGAAGAATACATGTCCTTCGCAATGCCGGACCGCTCCAGCAGCGCGGCCATGAAGATAAAGAGCGGGATCGATATGAGGACGTAATCCGTCAAAAGTCCGTATATCTTCTGTGACAGGATGTTAAGCGGTCCGGAGCCCGGCCGCCCCGTCAGAATGCCGTCCCCGAATGTCCAGGGCGCCCAAAGCAGCTCAGGCTCGAACTTCATGACAAGAACCAAGACCGCCAGAATGGCGGAGGCGAAGCCAAGGGGCATGCCGATGGCAAGCAGCACCAGCAGGCCCAGCAAAAGGACCAGCGAGATCGTTCCGATATCCATGTCAGTCGGCTCCAACGGCTTTTTTCAGCCGCTCTATTTCATCTTCGTCAATGTCATCCGAGGCGCTGTGGATGACCGGTTCGTTGTTCCAGTCGGAGATCAGGTTGATCACCGCCTGCACCGCCACAAGCGTCACAATTAAAAGCACCATGGGCTTCAGCGTGGCGGGGATGGGTGGGTCAAACGCCGTGCCGAAGGTCTCCCACCGGCCAAACTTGGCAAAGGCCTCGCCGTAGCCGCCGTAGATCAGGAAAAAGGCGAAGGCCACGATCAGGGTTGTGGACACGATATCGCAGACCCGCTGCAGCCAGCGGGGGAACATGTCGTAGATCAGGAAGATGCGGATATGGGAGCGTTGCTGCATCGCGTAAAGCCCGGCGCATAGGAACACGAAACCCGCGAGCCAAAGCGACAGCTCGTTGGCCCATTTGGTTGGTGCCTCAAACACGTAGCGCAACAAGACCTCATAGAGCATGACGCTGGTCAGCAGCACGATCAGGATCATGGTGACCCGCCCAATGAAGACCGCAGCGCGGTCAATGGCGCGCCAGCTGGCATATTCCATGGGGGCGTGCTGAACGGTGCGGACGCCCAGAACCAACAGGACCGGCATGCCGATCAGCGCCAGATAGTCGATCCAGTCAGCCACCCCGCCAAAG
Source organism: uncultured Litoreibacter sp. (assembly GCA_938030665.1). Lineage (GTDB taxonomy): Bacteria > Pseudomonadota > Alphaproteobacteria > Rhodobacterales > Rhodobacteraceae > Litoreibacter. Next base: position 5,289 of record CALHHY010000047.1, read on the forward strand.
GGGCCGCCCATCTCAGGGGTGACGTCGTTGCGCAAATGCAGCCCGCGCAGGTTATCCGAGGCGCTGGTAGCACCCGTGCTGGACCAGTCAAGAATGAAGGCGGGCGCGTGCCAAGCCAGCCACGCCACACAGACGATAAAAAGTGTGGGTACGATCACCTCGACGGCTGTAACGGTTTTTTGCATCGGCCCCTGCCCCCAGTTTTGTAGATCATCGACGTATCGACAAAAACCGTCCCGCCACCCTCAGGGCTGGCGGGACGGTGTCTTAGCTGCCGTCAGGCAAGACCTTAGTCGACCAGACCAAGCTGCTGCAGGTAGCTCCGGTGGCTGGCAACAAGCGCCTTGGCCTCAGGAGTTGTCGCAAAGTCGTCCCATGCGCCTTGAGCAGCGTTGCGGAACTTCTTCAGCTCTTCAGGCGACCATGTGTGGATGGTCACGCCCTGCTCCTTCAGCGCGGCAAGCGCTTCGGTGTTGGCGATCTCGGTCTGCAGGGCAGTTTGCAGCGCGAGGCTTTCCATGCCGACCGACAGGATGCGGCGATGATGCTCGGGCATCCCGTCCCATACGCCTTTGTTGCAGGTCAGGTGGTCCGATGGCATCGAGTGGAAGCCGGGGTAGTTGGCATGCTTGGCAAGGTCATAAAGACCCAGGCCCTTGTTGTTGGCCAGGCCCGACGCGTCAGCGCCGTCGATGATGCCGGTTTCAAGCGCGGTGAAGATTTCGGTGAAGTCCATCACGACCGGGGAGGCCCCCAGACGCTCGAAAATCATCGTTTCCATGCCGGGTGGGGAACGGAATTTCCAACCCTTCAGGTCTTCGGTCGACGCGATTGGGCGGGTCGAGGCAAAGCTTTCCTGACCGTAAACCCACCAGCCCACAAGCTGCATGCCGTAGAGGTTGTAAAGCTCTTGAGCTGCCTCAAGACCGCCCGCATAATACAGCCAGCTTAGCTGTTGGTAGGGGGTGTCGTAGCCGCCCATGATGTCGCCCACGAACTGGAAGGCCGGGTTTTTGCCGGTCTGGTAGCCGCCGCCATGCATTTCACAGTCAAGAATACCGGTTGCAGCCGCGTCGAACCCTTCGACGGATTTCACGACGGATGAGGACCAGAACATCTCGATCTCGATCTCGCCGTTGGACATGGATTCGACATTGTCGATGAATGTCTGGATCAGCTTGCCCGAGTTGTTTTCAGGCGTGTAGTGCGTTTGAACGCGCAGCTTTGTGCTGGCGTGGCCATCGGCGAAGGCGCCGGTTGCAGCGATGGCTGCTGCTGCGACGGCTGCCGCAGCGGTTTTCACGAAACTCATTGGTTTCCTCCCAGTTGATACGTCCGGCGCCTCTTTTCCTCCGAAAGATCGGGCGCCGCGTATCAGGGAGCGTAGCGAGCGAATCTGCGTCCGACAACAAAAAATCCTTATTTCCAAAAATTTCGAAATTTTTTGGAATGTTCAAAATTTCAGCGTATGCTTAAATGATTCTCACAGGCCCGAAAGTCTGACCACCGCATGCTGAAGACCAAGTTCACCACGCCGCAAATCTACAACGACCTGCACATGCAGCTTGTCACAGCGCAGATACCGCAGGGCACCAAGCTGCGGTCTGAGCATCTGCGGGACCGCTACGACTGTTCGGCCAACACGATCCGCGAGGTTCTGTTTCGCCTCGCCTCTGCCGAACTCGTGGTTTTTGAAGAGCAGCGCGGCTTTCGCGCCCAACCCGCCGACCGCGAGCGGCTGCACCATCTGACGACCTTCCGCGTGCTGCTGGAACAGGAGGGCGCCGCCACCTCGATCCAGAAAGGTGGGCTGGAATGGGAGGCGCAGCTTTCCGCCGCGCATCACAAGCTCAGCCACATCGAGGGCCGGATCGACGAGGCCCGGTTTGACGTGGCCGTCTTGCGCCTTTGGTCCCTGGCCGAGCTGGAATTTCACGACACGCTAATTTCAGCCTGCGGCTCGCCCTTCCTGCGGTCAAACTACCGGCGGACCTATGACCAGTTCCGCCAGCAAAAGATCATGCAGCCCGATTACGGCTTCCACCCGGAGAACGCGCTGGAGCATCAGTCGATCATCGACGCGGCATTGGCGCGGGACGAGCCGGGCTGCAAACGCGCGATATACGAGCACATGAAGCGCAACCTGCGCGACGGCGGCGCCAGCGGGGAGCACGCGCCCTAAGGCGCGGGTCTCAAGCGCGTTTCAGGTCATCCTCGATATAGATGTTGATGATTTCCCTGAAATCGTTTTCCGCTTTGAACCCAAGCGACATGGCGCGCTCTGGCTCGAAATCGCGCGGCCATCCCTCGACGATCTTCATGATATCGGCATTCGGCTCTGGCCTGATGCGGGCCACGACATCGTTGCCTGCGATCTCGCGCAACGCCTCGATCTGGTCGGCCACGGTGCAGCTGACGCCCGGAAGGTTCAGCGCACGCCGCCCCTCCAGCCGCGCGGTATCCAGCCCCGCGGCATGGGTCAGAAAGCCCGCCGCCGCGCGGGGGCTGGCGTGCCAATGGCGTACCGTGTCAGGCACCGGCAGGATGGCCTCCAGCCCGTTCAGCGGCTCGCGAATGATCCCCGAAAAGAAGGAGGACGCCGCCAGATTGGCCTTGCCGGGACGCACGCAGATCGTTGGCAGCCGGATCGACATCCCGTCGATAAACCCCTTGCGCGAAAAGTCGGCGATCATCGTCTCGCAGATCGCCTTCTGCGCCCCGTAACTTGTCTGGGGGGCCGAAAAGAACGTATCGGAAATCTTGTCCGGATACGGCCCGCCAAAGACGGCGATCGATGACGTGAAGACCAGACGGGGGCGGTAATGCGGGTCCTTGCCTTGCTCCGCCCGCAGCGCCTCAAGCAACCGCCAGGTGGGTTGCATATTGACCTGCCAGCCAAGGTCGAAATTGGTCTCCGCCTCCCCCGACACGATGGAGGCGAGATGGAAGATCACGTCGTATCTCTGCGCGGCCAGTCCTTCCATCACGCCGGCATCTGCCAGATTGCCGGTCAACTGATGGGCGACGGGTGCGGCCCCCGACGGGAAGGCGATATCTTGGCAGGTAATCTCGCAAGCCGCGCCCTGCAGGCCCTCATCCAGCAGCCGATGCGCCAGCTTCTGGCCGACCATGCCGCCGCCACCAAGGATCAGAACCCGGCTCATGATGCCGCCTCATTGCGGGCCAGAAGTTCAAGGTAGAGGCCAGAATGGTCCTTATCCGCGCCTCCCATCTGATGCACGAAATGGTCAAACCGGTCGCGCACCTGTTCGGCCACCGGCAGGCTGAGGCCTAGCCCCCGGCTTTCGTTCAGCAGGTTATCAAGGTCCTTGAGCTGGAACTTGGACAGGCCGCCCGGTTCGAAATCGCCCTCGGTCATGCGGGTGCCGTGCTGCTGCAAAATGGTGCTGTCGGCGAAGCCGCCTTTCAACGCGTCGCGCACCGCCGCCGGGTCCGCGCCGCCGCGCTGCAACAATAGCATGGCTTCTGCGACGGCTGCGATGGTGACGGCGACAATCCCCTGATTGGCCAGTTTCGACAGTTGCCCCGACCCGCTTGGCCCCACATGAACGGGCCGGCCCATGGCGGCCAGCACGCTTTCCATGCGGGCGAAAACCTCAGGCTCGCCGCCCACCATGATGGCAAGGCTCGCGGCCTCTGCCCCCTTTGTGCCGCCCGACACCGGCGCGTCCAGATGGCCAAAGCCAAGGCCCGCCAGATGCGCGGCTTGCGCGCGCGCCTCCTCCGGTTTGGCGGAGGACATGTCGATCCAGACAGCGCCCGGCTTCATCTCCCCCGTGACCGCAGGGTCATCGGTCAGGGCGCTGACGGCCACGCCGTCGCTAAGCATCGTGATTACCACATCCGCACCCGCCACGACCTTTTGAGGGCTGGCGCAGGGCACCGCGCCGTCGCTTGCAAGCGCCTCTGCCTTGGCCATAGTGCGGTTCCAGACCTGAACCCGGTGGCCCGCGGCAAGCAGGTTGCGCGTCATCGGCGCACCCATCAGCCCGGTTCCAAGAAGTGCGATATCTGCTTTGCCCATGCGTCCCTCCCGATCTGCAGTAAACCGGACCGTAGAGCAGGCCCGCGCAAGTTTAAAGCATTGCCGACCCCGGATTTTCTACGTAGGTCTTGGTCGGTATGACTGGCGTGTCAGGCCCGCTTGAGGCTACCGCGCGACCTTGGGGGAGGAGCAATCTACATGGGACGTCTCGACGCGAAACGCGCCTTGGTGACGGCAGCGGGGCAAGGGATCGGGCAGGCCTCGGCGCTGGCCATGGCGGACGAGGGCGCGCAGGTTTTTGCCACTGATATCAACGCAGACGGGCTGGCGGCACTGGACCATCCCGGCATCGAGACCTTCGTGATGGATGTGCGCGATGACGCCTCCGTCACGGAAGGCGTGGCGCGGGCAAACCCGGATATCCTGTTCAACTGCGCGGGGTTTGTGCATCACGGATCGATCCTGGCTGCCACTGATGAGGACTGGGATTTTGCTTTTGATCTAAACGTCCGCTCTATGTTTCGCACGATGCGCGCAGCGCTGCCGGGCATGCGGGAACGCCGGACGGGGTCGATCATCAACATGTCCTCGGCCCTGTCGTCGATCATCGGGGCGCCCAACCGGTTCATCTACGGCACCACCAAGGCGGCGGTGATCGGCATGACCAAATCGGTGGCCATCGAATATATCAAGGACGGCATCCGCTGTAACTGCATCTGCCCCGGCACGGTGGAAAGCCCCAGCTGGCACGACCGCGTCAAGGCATTGGGCGAAGAAATGGGTAGCTATGACGCCGCGCTGGAGGCCTTCGTGGCCCGCCAACCCATGGGCCGCGTCGCCACCACCGAAGAGATCGCAGCACTGGTCGTCTACCTCGCCAGCGACGAGAGCGCCTTCACCACCGGGCAGCCCCATGTCATTGATGGCGGCTGGTCCGGTTGATGGCGGCGGCGCAGGCGGGCATAGTTCGCCCAAGTTAAGACATTGGCCAGCAGCCGACATGCTGGCCCTTTCACCAAGAAATCGGATGAAACAGAGCTATGAGCAAGAAAACAGAGCTGAGGTCGCAACGCTGGTTTAACAACCCTGACGACCCGGAAATGACCGCCCTTTATCTGGAACGCTACCTCAATTACGGCCTCACCCGAGAGGAGCTGCAATCGGGTAAGCCCATCATTGCCATCGCGCAAACCGGCAGCGACCTGAGCCCCTGCAACCGCCACCATATCGAGCTGTCAAAGCGGGTGCGCGACGGCATCATCGCCGCAGGCGGCACCTGCATCGAGGTGCCCGTCCACCCCATTCAGGAGACCGGCAAACGCCCCACGGCGATGCTGGACCGCAACCTGGCTTTCCTGTCGCTGGTGGAGACGCTGTTCGGCTACCCGCTTGACGGGGTCGTGCTGAATATCGGCTGCGACAAGACCACCCCTGCCCTGCTGATGGCCGCCGCAGCGGTCAACATCCCGGCCATTGCCCTGTCCGTGGGGCCGATGCTGAACGGCTGGTATGACGGCGAACGCGCGGGCTCCGGCACGGTAATCTGGAAGGCGCGCGAACGCATGGCCGCGGGCGAGATTGACGGCAACGAGTTTATGGAGATCGCGGCCGCTTCCGCGCCGTCTGTGGGCTATTGCAACACGATGGGAACGGCCACGACGATGAATTCCCTGGCAGAGGCTTTGGGGATGCAAATGCCCGGCTCCGCCGCGATCCCGGCGCCTTACCGCGAACGCGGGCAGATTAGCTATGAGACCGGCAAGCGTATCGTCGAGATGGTGCATGACGACCTGCGCCCCTCCCAGATCATGACGCGCGAGGCGTTCGAGAACACGATTGTCATAAACTCTGCCATTGGCGGCTCGACCAACGCGCCGATCCATCTGAACGGCATCGCCAAACATCTGGGGCTGGAGGTCACGAATGACGACTGGCAGACATTCGGCCATGAGGTGCCGCTGCTGGTGAACCTGATGCCAGCGGGCAAATATCTGGGGGAGGATTTCCACCGCGCGGGCGGCGTTCCGGCGGTGATTGGGGAGCTGATCCGCGCCGACCTTTTGCCGCACCCGGACGTCATCACCGCCAATGGCAGGACCATGCGGGAGAATTGCGCGGCTGTCGAAAGCGAGAATGCCGATGTGATCATGCCCGTCAGCGAGCCGCTGAAAAAGGCGGCCGGCTTCATCAATCTCAAAGGCAATCTGTTTGACAGCGCGATCATGAAGACCTCCGTCATCTCGAAGGAATTCCGGGACCGCTACCTGTCGAACCCCGATGACCCGGAGGCCTTCGAGGGCCGCGCGATTGTCTTTGACGGGCCGGAGGATTTCCACCACCGCATCGACGATGAAAGCCTGGGCATTGACGCGCATTGCGTGATGATCATGCGCGGCGCGGGCCCGAAGGGCTACCCCGGCGGCGCAGAAGTGGTGAATATGCGCCCGCCTTCCTACCTGATCAAGAAAGGCATCCACGCACTGCCTTGCGTAGGCGACGGCCGGCAATCGGGCACGTCGGGCTCCCCCTCGATCCTCAATGCCTCGCCCGAGGCCGCGGATGGCGGCGGGCTGGCGCTGGTGCAGACCGGCGACCGCATCCGCATCGACCTGAAGAAATGCACCGCCGACATGCTGGTGGATGAGGCCACGCTGAAGGCGCGGGCTGAAAAGCTGGTCAACGGCTCCATCGAGGTGCCTGACAGCCAGACCCCCTGGCAGGAGATTTTCCGTAATCTGGTGCGTCCTTTCGCAGAAGGGATGACCCTGGACGGGGCGGCCAAGTATCAAGACATCTCACGCCGCTTCATGCCGCGCGACAACCATTAGGAGGGCACGATGAAACTTGTTCGTTACGGGGAGGCCGGCGCCGAGAAGCCGGGCCTGATAGATGCAGACGGGGTGCTCCGCGACCTCAGCGCCCATGTGGATGACATCAACGGCGCGGCTTTGGCGCAGCTGGATACTCTGCGCGGGCTGGACACGGCAAGCCTGCCCGCTGTCGACGGCGATCCCCGCTTTGGCCCCTGCGTGGGTGACATCGGCAAATTCATGTGCATCGGGCTGAACTTTTCGGACCATGCGAAGGAAATGAACCTAGACTTCCCCGAGCATCCAATCCTGTTTTTCAAGGCCAATTCGGCCATCATCGGGCCGAATGACGACGTGATGCTGCCGCGCGGCTCCACCCACACGGATTGGGAGGTGGAGCTTGGCGTGGTGATCGGCAAGCCCTGCAAATACGTCTCGGAGGCGGATGCGCTCGACTATGTGGCGGGCTATTGCATCGTTAATGACGTCTCCGAGCGGCATTTTCAGAACAACCTGACGGGCCAATGGACCAAGGGCAAAAGCTGCGACACGTTCGGGCCCACAGGCCCCTGGCTGGTGACGGCGGATGAGATTGCAGATGTGCAAAACCTCGACATGTCGCTGGAGGTCAACGGCAAGCGGATGCAGACCGGCAACACCGCCACGATGATCTTCAACGTCCGCCAGATTGTCGCCCACCTGTCGCAGCTGATGACGCTGCATCCCGGCGACGTGATTTCGACCGGGACGCCCCCCGGCGTCGGTGCGGGCATGAAGCCCAACCCAGTCTTCCTGCGCGAAGGCGACGTGATGGAGCTGAAGATCGCGGGCCTCGGTGTGCAGCGCCAGAAAGTGGGCCAAGATGTCTGATTTGCTGGTTATCGGCGGCATCACGGACACGATGCAGGCCCGGCTTGAGGCCGAATTCACGATGCATTTCATGAAGGACATCGCCGATTTCGACGCCTGGGCGGCTGAGCATGGGAGCAAGATCGACGCGGTGGCCACCAACGGCCATGACGGCGTGCCCGCGAAGGTGCTGGAGGCCTGTCCGAACCTAAAAGTCGCCTCCGCCTACGGGGTCGGCTATGACGCGATTGACACGGATGCCTGCGTCGCGCGGGGCATCAAGGTCTCCCACACGCCGGGGGTGCTGAATGCGGAGGTGGCCAATACCACCCTGATGCTGCTTTTGACGCTCTACCGCAATTTCCGCGCCGACGAGCATCACGCCCGTTCCGGGGCCTGGCAAACCAAGGGCAACGCGCCGCTGTCGCATTCGCCCGATAACCGGGTGATCGGCATTCTGGGCATGGGCCGGATCGGGCAAGAGATCGCGGAGCGGCTGCAGATTTTCAACCCGACGATCCTGTACCACACCCGGACTAAAAAGGAACTGCCCT
>CALHHY010000048.1 GCA_938030665.1 uncultured Litoreibacter sp.
AGCGGCTGAAATCAATGACGAGCTGGCCAAGCAGTTTGGCGCTGAAGATTTGAAAGCGCTGACTGCCCAAGTTGAGGAGCGTCTGGAGGCCGAATATACCGGCGCGTCGCGCGCTGTGATGAAGCGCAAGCTGCTGGACGAGCTGGACACCCTTGTCAAATTCGACCTGCCGCCGTCGTTGGTTGACGCGGAAGCCGGCCAGATTGCGCATCAGCTGTGGCACGAGGAAAACCCCGAGGTTGAGGGTCACGACCACCCGGAGATCGAGCCGACTGACGAGCATAAGTCGTTGGCCGAGCGCCGTGTACGCCTTGGTCTTCTGCTGGCCGAGCTGGGCCAGAAGAACGAGATCAACGTAACCGACGCCGAGATGACGCAAGCGATTATGAACCAGGCGCGTCAGTATCCCGGTCAGGAACGTCAGTTCTTCGAATTTGTGCAGAAGAACGCGCAGATGCAGCAGCAAATGCGGGCGCCGATTTTTGAAGACAAGGTCGTCGATTACGTGTTCGAGCTGGCCGAGATCAAGGACAAGAAGGTCAAGAAGGCCGACCTTGAGAAAGCAGTTGAAGCGCTGGACGACGAAGCCGCGTAAATCGCGAGCCACGTCACGTACTGAATTTTAAAGCCGCTCCCTTACCGGGGGCGGCTTTTTTCGTGGGCGGGTGGCAACTGGACAAAGAAAAGGGCCGTACCCCTCACGGGATACGGCCACATTCTTTTCTCACAGCGCCCGCAGGCGTCGTGGATTAGCTTTCGTTGGCGTCGTCGGTCTCGACCGACCCTTGCTCTTCGGCGACTTCCGCAACGGCGTCGTCTTCCGCAGCGGCAGCGCCGATATCGTCAAACAGCTCGGCAATCTCGAACTCTGCTTCGGCTTCTTCTTCAGCCGCGAGCTCTTGAATGGATTTGCCGGATGCCTGCAGCTCAGCCTCTTCGACGGAGCGGGCGACGTTCAGCGTGAAGCTGGCCTCGACCTCCGGGTGCAGCGTGATGATCACGTCATGCAGACCCAGATATTTGATCGGACGCTCAAGGGCGATCTGGCCCCGGTCAACGCTGAAGCCTTCGGCAGTTGACGCGTCAGCCGCGTCACGGGTGGTGACGGAGCCGTAAAGCGCGCCTGCGTCAGATGCCTGACGAATCACGACGAATTGCTGACCATTGAGACGGTCGGCCAAGGCTTCCGCCTCTTTCTTGGTCTCAAGGTTGCGGGCTTCCAGCTGGGCCTTCTGAGCCTCGAACTGCGCCTTGTTGGCGTCGGTTGCATTCATCGCCTTGCCTTGCGGCAGCAGGTAATTGCGGGCGAAACCGGGTTTCACGTCAACAATATCGCCCATCTGGCCGAGTTTCGCGACGCGTTCCATAAGGATAACTTGCATGTCAGCGCTCCTTATTTGACGGCGTAGGGCAGTAGGGCCAGGAACCGGGCGCGTTTGATGGCGCGGGCCAGAGCCCGTTGGTTCTTGGCACCGACAGCGGTGATACGCGACGGCACAATCTTGCCACGCTCAGAGATGTAGCGTTGCAGGGTGCGGGTGTCTTTATAGTCGATCTTGGGAGCGTTCTCGCCCTCAAACGGGTCCGACTTACGACGGCGGAAAAATGGTTTTGCAGCCATGATTTATCTCCTGTTCTTAAAGTCGAATATTACGGGCGGGGACGGCGTTCACGCTCGTCGCGCTTCTGCATCTGAACCGAGGGGCCTTCTTCGTGCTCGTCGACCTTGATGGTCAGCACGCGCATGACGTCGTCATGCAGACGCATCAGGCGTTCCATCTCCTGCACGGCGGGTGCCGGCGCGTCGGAGCGCATGAAGGCGTAATGGCCCTTGCGGTTTTTGTTGATCTTGTAGGCCATCGTTTTCAGGCCCCAGTACTCGTGCTCGACCAGCTTGCCGCCATTGTCCGAAAGGACAGCGCCGAAATGCTCGATCAGACCTTCGGCTTGCGCGTTCGACAGGTCCTGGCGCGAGATAAACACGTGCTCATACAAAGGCATGTGCGTTCTCCAGTTTTTACGTGCGTGCTTCAAAGACCGGGTCCGTTACCCCTCCGCGCCCCGGTCACGAGGGGCACCGCAATTCAAAGTGATCACGGAGGAAGCGCCCGTATAGCAGGGAATGGCTGTCGCGCAAGGGTTTGCGCCGGCAATCCTGTAACAACGCACAAATTATGTTGATGAGCCACCAATTGCCAAATGCTCACATCGTGACAAATAACCGTGGGAGACAAACCAACCGGGAGGTACCCAACATGAAACTACTCGCCCTGACCACGGCCCTTGCACTGTCCACCAGCGCCGTTTTTGCCGCAGAAAAATACACGCTCGACCCCAGTCACAGCCAGGTGATCTTCAACTACAACCACCTCGGCTTTTCGACCACCTATGGCATGTTCTCGGGCTTTGAAGGCGAGATCATGTTTGACGAGGCAAACCCTTCCGCGTCCTCCGTCACCGTCTCCATGCCCGTGAAATCGATGTTCACCGGATGGGAGCAGCGCGAGGGGCATTTCATGTCCGACGATTTCTTCGGTGCTCAGGACGGCGATCTGGTCACTTTCACCTCGACCGCCATTGAAGTGACCGGCAACAACACCGCCAAGATCACCGGCGATCTGACCATGAACGAGATCACCAAATCGGTGGTGCTGGACGCCAAGCTGAACAAGGCCGACATCAACCCGCTGGCCAACAAGCCGTGGCTGGGCTTTGACGCGACGACCACGGTAATGCGCTCCGATTTCGGGGTGGGTGCATTTGCGCCGGCGGTCAGCGACGAGGTTGGCATCCAGATCTCAGTCGAGGCACAGAAAGCGGAGTAATCCGACCTTACGCATGACATACAGGACCCGCCCAGGTGCAGACCTTGGCGGGTCTTTCTTTTTCAGGTAGCGCAACTTGATGGTTGACGATATCAGCGCTCTGAGGTTTTGGTAACGTTACCAATTGCAGAATGCTGCAGGCTGAAAAGGGGACTGGCATGACGGTGATGGGCTGTATCGCAGATGATTTTACGGGTGCGACCGATCTGGCCGGCCTGCTGGCCCGCTCCGGCGCGCGGGTGAACCTGCGCATAGGCATCCCGGAAGCGGCCCCCTTTGACACTGCTGATTTCGAAGTGATCGCATTGAAATCCCGGACGGAGCCTGTCGCGGATGCTGTCGCGCAAACCAAATCCGCGCTGGCCTGGCTTCGGCAAACAGGCGCATCGCGGTTCTTCTGGAAATACTGCTCCACCTTCGATTCAACGCCCGAAGGCAATATCGGCCCAGTGGCCGAGGCGCTGATGGCAGAACTGGGCTGCGCGCAGACGATCTACTGCCCGGCCTTCCCCGAAAACGGCCGCGCAATCTTCATGGGCAACCTCTTCGTGGGGGAACTGCCCTTGGCGGAATCGCCGATGAAAGACCACCCGCTGACACCGATGCGCGACAGTAACCTGATGCGGCTGCTGAGCCCGCAGGTTACGAAACCCGTCGGTCTGGCCAACCGGCTTGTGGTCGAGAAAGGCGCCGACGCGCTACGCGACCGACTGGCCGCACTTGATGCAGACGGCGTGGCCCATGTGGTTGTTGACGCGGTCTCCGACAGTGACCTTGTGGTGATCGCAAGGGCCTGTTCGGACATGACCCTGATGACCGGGGGCAGCGCCGTGGCGATGCCTTTGCCGGAGCTTTTCCGCAAGCAAGGGCTGCTTAGCGCGGCGCAGAGCGGCGGCGGACATGTTGCACCCACGGGCGGCGAAATCGTGCTTTCAGGGAGCTGTTCGGCCATGACGCGGGCGCAGGTTGCGGCATATCTAAACGTCGCGCAGGGTTTCCGTTTGGACCCGCTGGATCTGGCTGAGAACGGGCCAGGCAAGGTTCTGGATTGGCTTGGCGCACAAAAAGGCGACGGCCCCAAGATCATCTATGCCACTGCAGAGCCGGACGCGGTGCGCGCGGCGCAGGATGTGCTCGGCCGCGACAGGGCGGGCGCTGTGGTTGAGGAGGCATTGGCAGCCTGCGCAGTTGCGGCCCGTGATGCGGGCGCGCGACGGTTTGTTGTTGCGGGCGGCGAGACATCTGGCGCCGTGACCAAAGCGCTGCAGGTCGATCAGCTGCAAGTCGGGCGGGAGATCGCGCCGGGTGTGCCATGGACCTACACACGCTCCGACGGGCACGACATCGCGCTGACGCTGAAATCCGGCAACTTTGGTGCGGAGAGCTTTTTCGCCGACGCGCTTAGCCTGCTGGACGCGTCATGAGCGCCGAGGCGCGGCTGCGCGAAGATATCTGCCTGCTTGCCAAATCGATGTTTGATCGCGGACTGACGGGCGGTTCTTCTGGTAATATCTCGGCAAGGCTCGATGATGGCCGCCTGCTGGTCACGCCGACGGGCAGCTGCTTCGGGCGGCTGGATCCGGCGCGGCTGTCGGTACTGGAGGATGGCCGGCATGTCAGCGGCGACGCGCCCACGAAGGAGGTGCCGTTGCATGCGGCCTTCTACGAAACAAGACCCACGGGCGCGGTGGTGCACCTGCATTCCTGCCACTCGGTCGCGCTGTCGATCCTGCCCGACACGGACCCTGACAACATGCTGCCGCCGCTGACCGCTTACGGTGTGATGAAACTGGGCAAGGTGGTCTTGCTGCCCTATTTCATGCCGGGTGACCCTGCCATGGGCGACGCGATCCGCGGGCTTGCAGGCAAGCGCAGCGCGGTAGTGCTGGCCCATCATGGCCCGGTCGTGGCGGGCAAGGATATCGAGGCCGCCTGCTACGCGATGGAAGAACTGGAAGAAACGGCGAAGCTGGCGCTGATGACGCGCGGCATGGGGCCAAACCTTCTGAGCCAGGCCCAAATTCAGGGGCTGGTGCGCAAATTTGAGGTGGAATGGGATGACTGAGTTTTCGGCCAATCTGGGTTTTCTGTGGACGGAGCTGTCCTTGCCGGACGCGATCCGTGCCGCGAAATCGGCGGGCTTTGTCGCTGTGGAAATGCACTGGCCCTATGACACATCTGCGGCCGAAATACGTGCCGCTTTGGAAGAAACCGGCCTACCGCTTCTGGGCATCAACACCATCAAGGGGGAGGAGGGGCAGAACGGCCTTTGCGCCTTGCCCGGCCGGGAGGGGGACGCGCGCGCCTCTATTGATCAGGCGATTAGCTATGCGACGGAAACGGGCGCGCATGCGGTTCATGTCATGGCCGGGTTCGCCGAAGGGCACGCCGCGCATGGGGCTTTTGTCGAGAACTTGCGCTACGCCTGCGATACCGCGCCTGAGCTGACGTTCCTGATCGAGCCGCTGAACCACCATGACGCGCCGGGCTATTTTCTTGGCACCGCCGCGCAGGCCGCCGCAGTGATTGAAGAAGTGGACCGCCCGAACCTCAAGCTGATGTTTGACTGCTATCATCTGCAAATCATGGAGGGCGATCTGACCCGCAATCTGACGCGACACCGCGAGATCATCGGGCATGTGCAATTCGCCTCCGTTCCCGAACGGGCGGAGCCGGATTTGGGGGAGGTGAATTATGCCCATGTATTCACCTATCTCAAGACCGTCGGCTATGACGCGCCGCTTGGGGCGGAATACAAACCCAATGCCACGACCGAAGGCGGGCTGGGCTGGATGAAAACGCTGGTCTAGCCGCCCTCTGTCGCCCGCGTGGCTGTCAAGGTCACGGTTAGCGTGACGTCATGGGCCAGGGACCCTTCGGTTGGTTGCGTGCCGGCCCCGATACCGAAATCAAGCCGGTTTAGCACCGTTTGCCCGCTCATCATCGCCGCGTCGCCATCGATCTGCAGGGTGAAGGGCAGGGTCACCGGGGCGGACATGTCCCGTATCGTCAGCGTGCCTTGGGCAATGTAGCCCGCGTCGCCGTCAATGATATCAGCGCGGTAGGTGGCGGTCGGATGGGCCTCGGCATTGAAGAAATCCGCGCCCATGGCCTGACTCGTGACGGACCCAAGGGTCAGGGAGGGGATCGAGACCGTGACCTCCACATCGCCGTAGCGGCCATCGGCATCGGGCGTTTCGTCAAAGTTGATGGCGGCGGTCCAGTCCGCGAAGCGTCCTTCGACCGGGGCGTTGAGCTGCGTCACAGTCAGCGCCAGCGTGCCTTCCTGAACCTGCCAGGCGCTATCCACCTCGGCCAGCGCTTCGGCCTCGATCCGGTCTTCGGAAAATAGTCCCAAACCCGCGCCTGTGGCGATGGCGGTGATATAGACGCCGACCGCCAGTATCGGTGCAGCTAGCCCACGTGAATTGTGTGAGCTGGCTGGCAGATGCGCAGGCTCTGTATGGCCGGGCAGCATGCGGCGCAGGGTGTCGTCCCGGTCGATGATGTGGTGTTTCAAGGCGCCCGCGATATGCAGCAGCAGGGACAAAACGAGCACCCGTTCGAATATGATGTGCAAAGCTTTGGCGGTATGGGCGATGCTGTCATCAATAGGCACAAAGGGCAGCCCCTGACCAAAAGGCCACCAAATAGGCGCAAAGCCGGTCGTCGCCGCGTGATGAATCCAGCCTGACAGCGGCACCACGATGAGGGAAGCGTAAAGCAGCCAATGGACAAGCGCGGCCACGAAGGTCTCCACCTTGCGGTCTGGATGCAGCTCGGCGGGTTTAGGCTGGCTGATGGCCCAGACGATGCGCGCAAGCGCGGTGAAGAAGATGAAAAGCCCCATGGTCTTATGCAGCGAAAACAGGGTGGGTTTCCATGGATCGGCGTCCGGCAGGCCGGCGGCATAGATACCCAAAGGGATCATGGTCACGATCAGCGCCGCAATGAGCCAGTGAAAGCTTTTGGTGACGCTGCCATAGGTGGCGGCGGAGTTGCGGCGCATGGGGGGCTCCCTCATCTGGAATGCGGATCGTGACCCGGCTTAGGTAGCGCGATGTCGCCTTGGCGCAAATCCGTCATCAAGGCACAGAGTTTGTGCAATGCGGGCGGCGCTTGCTTGTCGCCGCGCGCGCCATTGGCTAAAGCTGCAGGGCATGTGCGATGAATAAGGGGCTGGATGATGCGGGCATTTGTATTTCCGGGGCAGGGCGCTCAGGCGCTTGGCATGGGGCGGGAGCTGGCAGAAGCCTACCCCGCAGCGCGCGCCGTGTTTGACGAGGTCGACGCAGCGCTTGGCGAAAAGTTGACCGACATCATCTGGGGCGAGGACCTGGACGCATTGACGCTGACGCAGAACGCCCAACCCGCGCTCATGGCCACATCGCTCGCAGTGATGGCGGCACTGAAAGCGGAAGGGGTCGATTTGACGACCGCGTCCTACGTGGCGGGCCATTCGCTTGGTGAATATTCGGCGCTGGCGGCGGCAGGCACCTTCTCGCTGGCTGATACCGCGCGCCTGCTGCGCAAACGGGGGGAGGCGATGCAAGCTGCCGTTCCTGTGGGTGAGGGGGCGATGGCAGCCGTGCTGGGCCTTGATTTCGACGGCGTGACAAAGCTGGCCGAAGAGGCCGCCCAAGGCGATGTCTGCCAAGTCGCCAACCAGAATGATCCGACGCAAAACGTGATCTCCGGCAGCAAGGCGGCGGTCGACCGAGCTGTCGCCATGGCCAAAGACGCCGGCGCGAAACGTGCGTTACCGTTGCCAGTATCGGCCCCGTTTCACTGCGCCTTGATGGCCCCGGCCGCTGATGTGATGGCGGAGGCTCTGGCAAATGTGCAGATGAGCGCGCCTGCCGTGCCGCTGGTGGCCAATGTCACTGCTGAGGCGGTCGAAGACCCCGCCGAGATCCGCAACCTGCTGGTGGAGCAGGTGACAGGCCAGGTACGCTGGAGCAGCTCGATCAGCTGGATGGGCGCAAAGGGCGTGACCGAGATTTGGGAGGTTGGCGCAGGCAAGGCGCTGTCAGGCATGATCCGTCGGATCAACAAGGACATCGCGACAAACGCGGTGCTGAGCCCTGACGACGTAGCCGCTGCTGCCACCGCTTTGAATACATAAAGGAACAAATGCAGATGTTTGATTTGACAGGAAAGAACGCCCTTGTCACGGGGGCGTCGGGCGGCATTGGCGGTGCGATTGCGACGGCGCTTCATAGCGCGGGCGCGACGGTCGGCTTGTCGGGTACGCGGGTGGCCCCACTGGAAGCGCTGGCCGCGGAACTCGGTGACCGGGCGCATGTGCTGCCCTGCGATCTCAGCGACGGGGAGGCCGTGGACGCGCTGCCCAAACAGGCAATCGAAGCCATGGGCTCGCTTGATGTTTTGGTAAATAACGCTGGCATCACCCGCGACAACCTATTCATGCGCATGTCGGAGGAGGAATTCCGCTCGGTCATCGACGTTAACTTGGTCTCGACCTTCAAGCTGTGCAAAGGTGCACTCCGCGGGATGATGAAGGCCCGGTGGGGGCGGATAATCAATATCTCTTCCGTGGTGGGGGCGACGGGCAATCCGGGGCAGGGCAATTATGCGGCGTCCAAGGCGGGCATGGTTGGTATGTCCAAGTCGCTGGCCTATGAGGTTGCCAGCCGCGGCATCACCGTGAATTGCATCGCGCCGGGCTTCATCGCCACGGCCATGACCGACAAGTTGACCGACGATCAGAAGACCGGCATTTTGAGCCAAATTCCAGCAGGGCGCATGGGCAACCCCGAGGAGATTGCGGGGGGAGTGCTCTACCTCGCCAGCCAGAATGCGGGCTATATTACGGGCACGACTCTGCACGTAAACGGCGGTATGGCGATGCTTTGATCTGCGCTTGCCGGCGGCACAAATAGGGGTTGCATGAACCGTTTGCCTTCCCCATCTGGTATGCTATAGGCGCAGCAGATTTTCCGAAGGACGGGGGTTCCTGGGCTTTGGAGGCGGCCGAGAATGGCGGCGTTTAACGGCCAGAACGGCCAAAACTAAAGCGGGGTTGACCCGCCCGAATACGAGGATATTCAGCATGAGCGACATTTCAGAGCGGGTCAAAAAGATCGTTGTCGAGCACTTGGGCGTTGACGAGACCAAAGTCGCGGATAACGCTTCCTTCATCGATGATCTGGGCGCAGACAGCCTTGATACGGTCGAACTGGTTATGGCATTCGAAGAAGAGTTCGGCATCGAGATCCCCGACGACGCGGCCGAGAATATTCAGACCTTCGGCGACGCGGTGACATTCATCACCAAGGCGAGCTGATCGGAGCTTAGTGTCCGCGCACCGCGCGACCTGGATACAAAGAGTCACGCGGCACCAAGAATGGTGTCGCGTTTTTTCTTTTCCGGGACCGGCAGCTGACATTCATAGGTCAGCAGATCACGTAACTGCCGGGCGGACAGAATGCTGAGAAACTTGGCCCCGGCATATTCCGCGCTGCTCCACCTGATGACGGTGTTGCATTTCAGCGCGGCGAAGGAGATCAGCACTTCGGTATCGGGTGGCCAGCTCTCCTCAGAGGTTACATTCACCCCGGCGCGGCTAATATCCACGACCCGCGCGCGCTGCGTATGCGCCCCTTGGGTAACATAGACGGGAATGTCGCAGGCCATCCGCTTGGCAATTCGCGCATCCCGCTGCAGCCGCCTGTTGCGCAGCACGAAGAGCCCGCCCGCCGCCAGCAGGACCGCGCCGCTTGTTCCTAGGGCCGCCTGAAGGGCGAAGCTGTTGAAGACCGCGTTGACGCCTGTACCTTGGCTGGTTGATATCCGCCGGCTTGCGAGGTCAGACGGATCGCTACCTCCCTCAGTGTCGCAAAGTTGCTGCACAACGGCGCGCGCATCGCCTAGCCCGCGTTGGAAACTGGCACTGGCGATATAGCCGCGAAATTCCGCCTGCTTTCCATCTGCAGCAAAGCCCGCCAACGTGCCTGCCTGCGCCCCAAAAGCCACCATGGGATTGACGTGCCGCCCCATCCCGAACTCGGCAAGCCGCTCCGTCAAGCGGCGACGGGACAAAAGTTCCTGCAGGGGTCTGATATCGCGGCCGATGCGGGCGGCGTCGCTGATCGTGCGGGCGCGTTCGAGCGCAGTGACCAGATCTGTTACCTCTGAAAGGATCGGAACGGCCGAGCATTTCGCCTGCGCTGCAAGGGGCATCAAGGCCGCCGTCGCCGTCAGCAACACCTGCCGCAGCACCACCCAGAGACTGCTCATATGCTCAAACCTGCCACGAAACACCTATCCAACAGAAGCGTTGTTAGAGCGCCATGGTTAAATCCCCGTATATGACATGTCATGGAACGCAGAGCTGGCGGCATTACCCACCTATGTGCGTGGGACCTCTTGAAGCCGCGCCAGCACATCAAGCCCCTGCTCGTTCAGAAAATGCAGCATGTCGATGATGATCCAGTTCTCGGCCAGCTTGTCGCCATCCCGACGATAGACATCCACCACCCGCATATCCGCAGGCGTGCCTGTGCCGGGCAGCCCCATATAGCCGCCAATAGGGGTCACAGACAGGTTTGGCCACCCGAAAAATCCAGCATAATTGCCTTCCGCAAGCCGGGCGACATGGCCGTGGAACACGCGGTCCTCAAGCTGGCGGCGAAAAGGCTGCTGGTGCTGCAAGATATAGCGGTCGATTGTATAGGTGGAGCCGATCCCTGCAGGCCCGTACCACGCCATATCGTCATGCCAGGTCAGCTGCAGCTCTTCCCGCGGGGTGAGGGGCTTGGCGTTGCTTTTGCCTTGCAACACCGCATTGGCCTTGGAGATGTTCGACGCCATTTCATTGACGATGCGCAGGGTCTTCGCCCCCTCGGCGGGGTCCTGCGGGGTGTAGAGTTGTCCGTCGTTGGTCAGAGGGCTAGGGAAGACGTCGGCGGCCCCGGTCATCGGCGGCAGCGGCCAGACGCCCGCCTGCCAGATGACGTTGAGCATATCGACGAACAGCGCGGTTTCGGCGATCTTTTCACCCTCAATGCGGTGAAATTCTGCATAGCGGATCGTGACTATCTTGCCGGTGGCGGGGATGCCCAGCCAGGGCACATCAAACAGCCCTCGGAAATGCCCCATAGAGCAGGTCCAGGTTGTCTGCTGCCCGTCGCAATCGTTGAGGCCTGCGAAAAATATCTGCTCCCGCCGTTGGAAGGAGGTAAAGCTGGCCAGAAGCGGGGTCCAGAAAACCTCCATCGCGGCGGAGGCGGAGGGCTGTTCGTGAAACGGGTGCAGGCCGCGCCAGCGGTAGTCGCGGCTGGTATGGGCCGCAAGCACCCCGGCGCGCGCCTGCGGAGCGGCTGCGTCAAACGCATCCATATATCGCTTTACCACCGATTTGGCAGTCGAAAAACCTTGCATCTCAACGCCCCAGAATACGCATTCGCGCGACCATGCCCCGAAGCCTTTGACCCGGCAAGCAGAATTCTGCACGGGCTACGACGGGGGCGGTTCCAAGCGGCTCTTTCCCTTGCCAGGGGAGCGGTGTAAAAGCGTGGGCAAAGAACCTTCAAGAACGAATAGGGGGCGGGCATGCGTCGGGTCGTTATCACAGGATTGGGCATGGTGACGCCGCTTGGCAGCGGTGTTGAAGAGAATTGGAAGAACGCGCTGGCAGGCAAATCGGGCGCACGGAAGATTGAGCGGTTTGACGCCTCCCATCTGGGCACGGGCTATGCCTGCGAAGTGCCGCGCGGCACCGAGCCGGGGGAGTTTAACCCGGACGATTTCATGGCACCCAAGGACCAGCGCAAGGTCGACACATTTATCATTTACGGGATGGCCGCAGCGCAGATGGCCGTTGAAGACGCTGGCTGGACCCCTGAGGACCGGGAGGCGCGGGAGCGCACCGGCGTCATGATCGGCTCCGGCATTGGCGGGCTCGAATCCATTGCGGAAACCGCCGTGCTGATTAAGGAACGGGGACCCAGGCGGGTGTCGCCTTTCTTCATTCCGGGCGCGCTGGTCAATCTTGTGTCCGGGCAGGTGTCGATCCGCTACGGCTTCAAGGGGCCGAACCACGCGGTTGTAACGGCGTGTTCCACCGGGGCGCATGCCATTGGCGACGCGGCGCGGCTGATTGCGCTGGATGATGCGGATGTGATGGTCGCAGGCGGCGCGGAAAGCCCGATTTGCGAGATTGGCATTGCCGGGTTCAACGCCTGCAAAGCGCTGTCGACCGCCCATCCTGACGACCCGACGAAGGCCTCGCGGCCCTGGGATGCGGATCGCGATGGCTTCGTGATGGGCGAAGGCGCAGGCGTCGTTGTCCTGGAGGAATACGAACACGCCAAGGCGCGTGGCGCGCATATCTATGCGGAGGTTTTGGGCTACGGCCTGTCAGGCGACGCCCATCATATCACCGCGCCGCCGGAAGACCATGAGGGCGCGGAACGCGCGATGCGGGCCGCCGTGAAACGCGCGGGGATCGAGCCCGCCGAGATCGATTATGTGAACGCGCATGGCACCTCCACCATGGCCGACACGATTGAGCTGGGCGCGGTTGAGCGCCTGCTGGGTGACGCGGCAGGGGACACAGCGATGTCGTCAACCAAGTCAATGACCGGCCACCTTTTGGGGGCAGCGGGCGCGATCGAGGCGATTTACTGCATCTTGGCGCTACGCGACCAGATCTGCCCGCCGACTATTAATCTGGACCATCCCGCAGCCGAGACGGCGATCAACCTATGCGCCAACGCGCCGGTGAAGCGGGATGTGAATGTGGTTCTGTCGAACTCGTTCGGGTTTGGGGGCACGAATGCCTGCCTGATCATGGGCAAGGTCTGAGGCCCCGATCATGTGGAAATCGCTGGCATCGAATATGCTGACCATCCTGATCCTCTGCCTGTTCGCGGCAGGGGGCGTCATCGGCTGGGGGCAGTCGCAATACAAGGCGGAAGGCCCGCTGGATCAGGCGACCTTCTTCGAGGTGCCGCGCGGTGCGTCGTTGCGCAGCGTATCCGAGAAACTGGCGGCACAGGGCGCCGTCAGCAGTTCGGCGGTGTTCCGCATCGGGGCGGAATATGCGGGCAAGGCGCAGGACCTGAAGTTCGGCAATTACGAGATCCCAGCCGGCGCCTCGATGGCTCAGATCATTGACATTGTAACGGCGGGTGGCCCCTCGACCTTCCGCTTTGTCGCAACCTATCTGATCCGCAATTCCGGCGGTGAGCTGCGGTTTCGGGAACGCACCCCGGGCACCGGCGAGGAGGTCGTGCTGGCCGAATTCAAGGCGGGCGAGCCTTTGCCTCCGGCTTATACCGAAGCGGTCGCTGCCGAAGTGCCGATCGTCTACCGCGTGTCTATAGCGGAAGGTCTGACCAGCTGGCAGATCGTGGAAGGGCTGAAGGGCGCAGATTTTCTTGAAGGCGAGATTGGCGATCTGCCGCCGGAAGGGTCGCTGGCACCAGACACCTATGAGGTCTCGCGCGGTGCTGACCGGGGAGGCATCCTGACCCGCATGGCTGCGGCGCAGACGCGCATTCTGGATGAGGCCTGGGCAAACCGCGCCCCGGATCTACCGCTGGAAAGCAAGGAGGAGGCGCTGATCCTGGCTTCCATCGTCGAGAAGGAGACCGGCGTCCCCGAAGAGCGGCGGCAAGTGGCCAGCGTCTTCACCAACCGGCTGAACCAGGGCATGCGGCTTCAGACAGACCCCACGGTGATCTACGGCATCACCAAGGGGGAAGGGAACGGGCTGGGACGTGGCATCCGCCAGTCCGAGCTGAACCGGCGCACGCCCTATAACACCTATGTCATCCCCGGCCTGCCGCCGACCCCGATTGCCAATCCGGGCAAGCTGGCGATTGAGGCGGCGCTGAACCCCGACAGCACGCCGTTTATTTTCTTCGTGGCAGACGGTACGGGCGGGCATGCTTTTGCGGTGACGATTGCCGAGCATAACCGGAATGTGGCCGCCTGGCGCCAGATCGAGGCCGAGCGAAACACGAATAACTAGCTGCGTACGGTGCCCTGAGCGGTGCCGATTTTTTGGCCGATGTTAACCATTTGAGCAGTAGAGGGGCCTTGCGCTCAAGCGTTTGTGTCGAAATATTGCACTTAAAATTAACTTTAACCTATTGGTAATACATAATTATTTCTGTTTTGCGCGCCGAAATCAGATTGACTCTGCGAACGGTCTTTGGCATATGTTTTGACAAGATGGACGAATTGGGTCAGCGGCGCCACTACGGCAATGCGGCCCTTTTTCGTTTAAACTCCGAATTTCAACACAGATGAAATAGGCGAGCGGCACAGGCGGCATCTATGAATGCCTGCTGGGCCGTTTTTTTGTTTCCTACACGCAGCGCCGGGTCGAGCGGGCATTGCAGGGAGGCGCATATGACAGACCATGCCGATGATGGCTTCGCACCTATTAACGACCTCGGCAAAGCCGCTGGCAGCACAAGGACAACGGATGACGGCACAGATGAGATCGACAAGGCCACCGAGGCCGCAGAAACGCTGAGCGCCGATATTGAGCGCAACCTGAGGGCCTTCCGTGGCCAGTTTGCCCGCCTCAGCGACGCGATACTGGAACATACTGAGAAGGTCAGACGCGGGGAATTTGAAGAGGTCGAACTGGGCACGATACTCAAGAAGTTCGACCCGGTTTTGAACCTCTCACTTCAACAGGAGATGAAACTCAATGACAAGCTTGCAGAGCGTGTCGGCAAGGCCGGTAAATTCGCAATCGACTTTGGAGAGGCCCGATCTGAAATTGGGCGCCGTCTCGCTCGCCTGCGCCGCACCGGAGGAGCTGACCCGGTTTCTTGACGGCCTGCCCGAGAAGGTTCTGGCAGCACTGCCATACATGTTTGAGTTCTGGGCGCTGGAGCACCAGATGCCGCCTGATGGCAATTGGCGGTCCTGGGTGATCCTGGGCGGTCGTGGTGCTGGCAAGACACGCGCGGGCGCGGAATGGGTCCGGTCCATGGTCGAAGGCGACATGCCGCTGGATGAAGGTCGCGCGCGCCGAGTGGCCCTCGTCGGCGAGACCTTTGATCAGGTCCGCGACGTCATGGTTTTTGGCGATAGCGGGATCATCGCATGTTCCCCCCCTGACCGGAGGCCGGACTGGCAGGCCACGCGCCGCCGGCTGGTTTGGCCCAATGGGGCGATCGCGGAATGCCACTCGGCTTCCAGCCCTGAAGGGTTGCGCGGCCCGCAATTTGACGCCGCATGGGTGGATGAGCTGGCGAAATGGCACAAGGCGCAAGAGGCCTGGGACATGCTGCAGTTCGGGTTGCGGCTGGGCGACCACCCGCAGCAGGTTGTAACGACAACGCCGCGCAACGTGCATGTGCTGAAACAGATACTTGATGCGTCCTCCACAGTGACGACATCCGCACCGACGGAGGCCAACGCCGCCTATCTCGCCGAAAACTTCCTTGAGGAAGTGCGCAACCGCTATGGCGGCACCCGGTTGGGCCGGCAGGAACTGGACGGCGAAATGCTGGAAGATGTCGAAGGGGCGCTGTGGCAATCGGCGATGCTGGAAGAACTGCGCACAGATGTGTTGCCCACCTTTGACCGCATCGTTGTGGCGGTTGACCCTGCCGTGACCAGCGGCAAATCGGCGGACGCCTGCGGCATTGTCGTGGCGGGCGTGGTCTATGCCGAGAACCCGCGCGACTGGCAGGCCACGGTGATCGAAGATGCAACATTGCGGGGGGCGAGCCCGCGGGGGTGGGCGCGGCAGGTGATTGACATGGCCGAAAAACATGGCGCAGACCGCGTCGTCGCCGAGGTCAATCAGGGCGGCGACCTGGTGGAGGAGATGCTGCGCCAGGAAAGCGCCATGGTGCCCTATAAGGCGCTGCACGCAAAAAACGGCAAGAGCGCCCGCGCGGAGCCTGTCGCCGCATTGTACGAGCAGGGCCGGGTGCAGCATTTTGGCGACCTAAGCGAGCTGGAAGACGAGATGTGCCAATTCACACCCGGCGGCTTTGCCGGAAATGGCAGCCCCGACCGCGTGGACGCGCTGGTCTGGGCCGTCACCGAACTGATGATACAGGGCGGCCCGCCGGTTCAGCCCCGGATGCGGCTGATGGGCTAATCCAGACAGATCGAGGTGCGCCGCAACGCGCGCCCCCGAAGAATAGCGAGAGGACCGGCCCGAAAGGCGCCGGTCTTTCTTTTTGCAGCGACAGGAGCGGCGCGATGGTTTTTGACTTTTTGAAACGCGGATCAGGTGAAGTGACAGAGACCAAGGCCTCGGCCACCGGGCCGGTAATGGCCTGGCACGGGTCGGGTCGGGTGGCGTGGAGCCCGCGCGATACGGTCTCTTTGACCAAGGCGGGTTTCTCGAGCAACCCGGTCGGGTTTAGGGCCGTGAAGATGGTTGCCGAGGCCGCCGCCGCCTTGCCGCTTGTGCTGCAGGATGACGGTCAGCGTTTTGACACGCATCCCATTTTGTCGCTGATCTCGCGCCCCAATGGCGCTCAGGGTCGGGCGGAGATGTTCGAGGCGCTGTATGGCCAGCTACTTTTGTCGGGCAACGGCTATGTGGAAGCCGTTGGCGAGGGCAGCCCTGCGGAGCTGCATGTGCTGCGCTCCGACCGGATGGCGCTGGTGCCCGGCGCGGATGGGTGGCCGGTGGCCTATGACTACGCGGTCGGCAACAAGAAGCACCGGTTCTCGATGGTGGATGGCCAGCCCATTTGTCACATCCGCAGCTTCCACCCGCAGGATGACCATTACGGGTTCTCGCCTTTGCAGGCGGCAGCTTCGGCGATTGACGTCCATAACGCGGCGTCGCGCTGGTCGAAGGCACTGTTGGACAATGCCGCGCGACCCTCGGGTGCGATCGTCTACAAGGGCGCGGACGGGCAGGGCGCGATGACCAATGACCAGTATGAGCGCCTGCAGGCCGAGATGGAGGCGCATCATCAGGGCGCGCGCAACGCAGGGCGACCCATGCTGCTGGAAGGTGGGCTGGACTGGAAGCCTATGGGGTTCTCCCCCTCAGACATGGAGTTTCAGAAAACCAAGGAGGCCGCCGCGCGGGAGATCGCCCAGGCCTTCGGCGTCCCGCCCATGCTACTTGGCATCCCGGGCGACGCCACCTACGCCAATTACGCGGAGGCCAACCGCGCCTTCTACCGCCTGACTGTGTTGCCGCTGGCGGGCAAGGTGCTAGGCGCGCTGTCGCATTGGCTGGGCGAGATCTCGGGCGACGCTGTGCAGTTGCAGCCGGACCTTGACCAGATCGCCGCCCTTAGTGTCGAGCGCGACGCGCAATGGAGCAGGGTCGCCAAGGCAAGCTTCCTGACCGACGCGGAGAAACGCGTGCTGCTGGGGCTGCCGCGTGAGGCCCAACCATGAGTGAGCCGAAAGAGCGAACGGGCGGCTCGCGCTACCTATACGAGCCGTTTGAATATGCGCGGGCCGACACTGTCAAAGCCAACGAACGGGTGCAGGACGAGCGCTGGCGGGGCCTCGAATACCGGCTTGGCCAGATCGAGCTGATGCTGGAGCGGCTGGAAAAGCGGGTTTGGCTGACGATCTTCGGGGTCACCGCCGCGGTGCTGAGCGAAACCATAATCGGACTTTTAGGAGGGGCAGGCCTATGAACCTGAGCGACCAATTAGAGCGGAAATACAGCGTCTTCTCCGACAACATCAAACTGGGGGAGGATGCCACAATTGCGGGTTACGCTTCGGTATTCGGGGAGACGGATCAGGGCAATGACGTGGTTCTGGCGGGGGCCTATGCCGCCTCCCTCGCCAAGTTGCGGTCCGCTGGCACGCGGGTGAAACTGCTCTGGCAGCATGATCCGGGTGAGCCCATCGGGGTCTGGGACGAGGTGCGCGAGGACGGCAAGGGGCTTTTCGTCAGGGGCCGGCTGCTGACAGAAACGCAGCGTGGCCGTGAGGCCGCGGCGCTGATCGAGGCGGGCGCGATTGACGGGCTGTCCATCGGCTACCGGACCCTGAAAGCGGATCGAGACGCCAAGGGCCGCCGGCAACTGGCAGAGCTGGAGCTGTGGGAGGTCTCGCTAGTGACCTTCCCGATGCTGCCCGAAGCCCGGATCGGTGCCAAGGCTGAACATGCGGCCTCCGTAGACGCGCACCAAGACCTGGCCGGGGTCCTTCGGACCTTGCGGCATACTCTGGCCGACTGACCTGGCTGATTTTTCGAACATTTCATTTCAATAAGTAGGTGATCCTATGACCCAACCCCAGACCAAATCCCGGAACGGCGCGCAGACGGCGTCACAAGCGGGGCAACCGCTTGACCTGACCACTGAGCTGTCAGGGTTTCTAAACGATTTCAGCTCTTTCCAAGCCGACGTTAAATCCAGACTTTCAAAACAGGAAGACCGCATGACCCTTCTCGACCGTAAGACCATTTCCAATGCCCGCCCGGCGCTTTCGACCACAATCGACACCGGCGCCCCCCATAAGAAAGCCTTCAACGCCTATCTACGCACGGGCGATGACGACGCGCTGCGCGGCTTGGAGTTGGAGGGCAAAGCCCTTTCCACGGCCGTGGCCGCTGACGGCGGTTATCTGGTGGACCCGCAGACCTCGGACACCGTCCATAGCGTGCTAAAATCGACGGCTTCGCTGCGGGCGATTGCCAATGTTGTCAATGTGGAGGCCACGGCATTCGAGGTTCTGGTCGATCATACCGAAATGGGATCTGGCTGGGCATCGGAGACCAGCAACCTGACAGAGACCGCCACCCCGCAAATCGAACGCATCACCATCCCGCTACACGAGCTTTCGGCACTGCCCAAAGCATCGCAACGGTTGCTCGATGACAGCGCTTTTGACATTGAGGGTTGGCTGGCGACCCGCATTGCGGACAAATTTGCGACGTCGGAGGCCGCCGCTTTCATCACAGGCGACGGGGCCGATAAACCGCGCGGGTTCCTAACCCATCCGACCATTGACAACGACAACTGGGGTTGGGGCAACCTGGGCTATATCGCCACCGGGGCAGATGGCGACTTTGCGACTGGTCAGGCGGCGGATGCGATCGTCACGCTTGTCTATTCTCTCGGGGCGAAATATCGCGCGAACGGTGCCTTCGTGATGAACTCCAAGACCGCCGGTGCCGTGCGCAAGATGAAAGACGCTGACGGCCGCTTCCTGTGGAGCGATGGTCTGGCCGCCGGTGAGCCCGCGCGTCTGATGGGCTATGCGGTGCTGATTGCGGAAGACATGCCCGACATCGCAACGGATGCCTATGCAATTGCCTTTGGCGACTTTGCCGCCGGTTACACCGTGGCGGAGCGGCCTGATCTGCGCATCCTGCGTGATCCGTTCTCGGCCAAGCCGCATGTGTTGTTCTACGCAACCAAGCGGGTCGGCGGCGACGTGAGCGATTTTGCCGCGATCAAACTGCTGAAATTCTCGGCCAGCTAGGGCGTTCATCGCTGGCTTTGAGAAGGTCCCGTCCGCTTGGTGGCGTGCGGGCGGGGCCACTACGGATGATTGAAAAAGCAAGCCAAAGAGGTGCGATATGGTGCTGCTGGAACTGACCTCGCTCGACCTGAGCGATTTACCGATGGACGCATTCAAAGCGCATTTGCGCCTTGGTACGGGGTTTGACGATGCCGACATCCAGGATCAGGTGCTGGAAAGCTATATCCGGGCCGCGATGGCGGCCATTGAGGCGCGGATAGGCAAGATGCTGATCACCCGGCAAGTGGTGTGGGAGATCACCCGCTGGACGGGATCGGACTGCCAAGCCCTGCCGGTAGCCCCGATCAACGCGATTGAGACGGTGGTGCTAACCGACCGCATGGGCACGCAAAGCGTCATTGAGGAAACGGCCTATCGGCTTGAACGGGACGCGCAGCGCCCAAGAATGCGGGCGGCGGGCGGCGCCTTGCCGGTAATTCCGCAAGGGGGCACGGCGAGGATCACCTTTAACGCCGGATTTGGCCCCGGATGGCTGGACGTGCCGCCTGACCTGCGTGAAGCGGTGTTTCTGCTGGCGGCGCATTATTACGAGAACCGGCGGGACCAGAACGGCTCCGGCGGATTGATGCCTTTTGGGGTCATGGCCCTGTTGGACGCGCATCGCACGATCCGCCTGTTTGGGGCCGCCTGATGGCGGGGGTTGCGTTGAACCGCCGCCTGACCCTGGAGGAGGCCGACCGCGTGCCCGACGGCGCTGGCGGCTTCATTGAGACCTGGCAGGCAAAGGGCGTCATCTGGGCAGCGGTGAAACCCGGCACGGGGCGGGAACGCATTGGCGGCACCCTCGCCCTTTCGGCGGTTCCCTATGACATCCTGGTGCGCGCGGCCCCCTACGAGGCCCCGTCGCGGCCCCGGCCTGACCAGCGATTTCGCGAGGGCAACAGGCTCTACCGCATCCTGGCCGTGGCCGATGAGGATGCAGACCGGCGGTACCTGACCTGCCATTGCATTGAGGAGGTATCGGGATGAGCTACGGACCATCGGCGGCCCTGCAAACGGCTGTTTTTGGCGCGCTGTCAGGGGATGCAGGATTGGCGTTGCTTATTGGCACCGCGATTTATGACGCGGAGCCTGCGGGCGCGTTGCCGCCGAGCTATGTGACGCTTGGCGCGGAGCGCGTGAAGGACCGATCTGACGGCACGGGCGGCGGCGCGGTTCACGAGTTTGACGTGGTCATTGTGACCGAAGCGGACGGCTTTCAGGTGGCAAAAACCATCGCGGCGGCCGTCTCTGACGTGTTGGTCGACGCGGATCTGGCGCTGGCGCGGGGGCGCCTGGTCTCTCTGCAATTCTACAAGGCGAGGGCGGCGCGGGTTGAGAACGGGAGGGTCAGACGCATTGATCTGACCTTCCGGGCGCGCACGCAGGACGGCTGAAACCCGCCGCGCCGACGTGGCACCAACACAGACATAATTTTCGATATTGGAGAGCGTGATGACAGTTCAACGTGGCAAGGACCTATTGCTGAAGGTCGACCAGACCGGCGCTGGCGGATTTGAAACCATTGCAGGCCTGCGAGCCACCCGGATCAGCTTCAACGCGGAGCAGGTCGATGTGACCTCCCTTGAAAGCGCCGGGGGCTGGCGGGAGCTTTTATCAGGGGCGGGGGTCAAGTCGGCCTCCATCTCAGGCTCGGGCGTCTTTCGCGACGCGGCTACCGACGAGCGGGCGCGGCAGATTTTCTTTGATGCGGAGATGCCGTTATTTCAGGTGATTATCCCCGATTTTGGTATTGTGGAGGGGCGGTTCCAGATCAGTTCCATCGAATATTCGGGCAGCCATGACGGGGAGGCGACTTACGAGCTTGCGCTTTCTTCCGCCGGCGCGCTGAGCTTCACACCGGCCGGTGCCTGATGGCGAACCCTTACGCGGGCGAGGTGTCCCTGCGGCTTGATGGGCGGGCGGTGGATTTGAAGCTGACCCTGGGCGCGCTCGCCGAACTTGAGGAGGGGCTGGAGGACGAGACCGTTCTTCAGCTGATCGAACGGTTTGAGACCGGTGCTTTTTCCACGCGCGACGTGTTGGCGCTGATCGTCGCGGGGCTGCGCGGTGGCGGTTGGCAGGGAACAGCGCGCGACCTGCTGGCGGTCGAAATCGAAGGCGGGTTGGTGGCAGCCACGAAAGCCGCGGCGCAGCTGCTTGCGCGGGCATTCGCGCCGCCGCAGGCATGAGCGGGTTTGACTGGGCGGGGTTGTTGCGGGCCGGCACGCAAGGGGCGGGCCTGAAGCCTCACGAGCTCTGGGCGCTGACCCCTCATGAGCTGACCCTGATCCTTGGGGTGGAGCGCAGCGCGCCGCCGCTGACCCGCGCCCGCCTGATGGAGCTGGACGCCCAATACGGGCAGAACGGAGGCCGTGATGACGGATATCTTTGACGGGTTGGACACGCTGGAAAGCCGGGTGGAGGGGTTGGAAACCTCCCTTGGCTCGGCGGA
>CALHHY010000049.1 GCA_938030665.1 uncultured Litoreibacter sp.
ATTGCCGGAACCGCTATTTTACGACGCGACCTACCAAGGCAATGACGTGCGCGTCTTGCGGTTTCAGGACGCGGCCAACGTGGACGGGGTGACCGGGCTTTTCACGATCACCGTGTGGCAGAACGCACAGGTGCGCAGCGCCTTTGTCAACGACGTCACCGCGCGGGCCGTGGGGGTGATCGGGCTGCTGGTGGCCTCGGTCGCGCTGATCGTGTGGTTCGGGGTCTCCGTCGGCCTGCGTCCGCTTCTGGACCTGCAGGACGCCATTGCCAAACGCACCGAACAGGACCTGGACCCGATCCAGCGCGCCGTCCCGGCGGAGGCGCGCGGCATCGTGCTGACGCTCAACCGGCTGCTTGACCGGGTGTCGCGGCGCATCAGCTCCAAGGACGAATTCATCGCCAATGCCGCCCATCAGTTGCGCAACCCTATCGCTGGCGTGCTGGCCCTGGCCGAGGCCGTTGAAAGCGCTCCCACGCCGGAGGCCGCCAAATCGCGCAGCCGGGAGCTGGTCACCGCCGCCCGCGATGCGACCCACCTGACCAACCAGTTGCTGTCGTTTGAACGGGCCGCAGGCGCGGATCTGGGCAAGCGCGGCGAGGTGCTTGATCTGGGCGCACTGATCCGCGCAGCCGTTGACCGCTTTACCAAGACCGCCCCCGCCGGTGCGCCGGCGCCGCAGATCGTCCTGCCTGCAGACCCCGCACCGGTTTGGGGCGATGCCGTGATGCTGCAAGAGGCCGTGCTGAACATCCTCAATAACGCGGTGCTTCATGGCGGGCCAGACCTGTCGCAGATCACGGTGACCCTAAGCGGTGACGCAGAAAGCCTGTCGCTGGCGGTCGAGGATGACGGCAGGGGCATCGACCCGGAGGCGCATCTGCTGGCGCTTGGCCGGTTCACTCAAGCCCGTGCGGGGCAGGGGACCGGCCTTGGCCTGCCAATAGCCGCCCGCGTGATGGAGAACCACGGCGGCCGCCTGACGCTGGAGCCGCGTATGCCGGGCGCGCGGGTCGCGCTGCATTTCCCGCACCACGGCGCAGGCCCTAGCGTTAATCTTCCTGAAACGCGGCCAGAAGGCGGGTCGCCTCGCTGATTTTGGTCGCGTAGCCGAAGGTCTTGGCCTCGATCAGGGCTTCGCGCAGCAGGTGGCGCGCGTCATCCTTCTGGCCGCGCATATGCATGATCTTGGCCTGTATCAGGATGGCCGACACTTTGCGTAGCCGCATGCCGTTGCGCTTGGCCATGGCAACGGCCTGGGCGGTGACGTAGCCTGCTTGCGTGGCCTCCCCGTCCGCCAAAAGTACTTCCCCCCGAACCTTGAACACCTCCGTCATCATCTTCTGATTGCCCATGGAATGGGCGTAGGTTTCCGCGTAACGCAGGTTGCGTAGCGCATCGGGGCGTTCCTCCATGTCGCGGTGCAGCCGGGCGCGAGCAATCAGCGCGTAGATCTGTAAATCCATCGAGCCTATGCCCTCGGCGATCTGCTCCGCCTCGCTGAGGGTTTGCAGCGCCTGGCGGTAGCGTTCGTCGCCAAGCGCCTTGCTTTTGGCGCGCAGAAGGTCGGCATAGTGGCGCAGGAAGATGCTGAGGCCGCGCGGCTCGTTGGCGATGCGCAACCGGTCGACCACGTCCGCATATTGCACCTCGGCCTGCTTGAAATCTTCCGATAGGTGGTTGCACAGCGCCAGATAGCCCGACGCGAACAGGTGGGTCGATGACGGCACGTCGCCTTTGCGCCGCGGTGCGGTGCGGTGCATCACCTGCTCGATCTGGGTGGCGGCGATGCGTATCTGGCCGCGTTCCAGGTTGACGATGCTTTGATTTAGTTGAATCCGGCGCTGCGTGGCGCGGTAGCTGATCGGTTCCGAGGGGGAGCGGCGCCCCTCCGAAATCTCCATGGCCTTGTCAAACAGCGGCTGCGCATCGAACAGCCGCCCCTGAATGAAGCTGACCATGGCGCGTTCATTGTAAAGCCAGGTCACCTCGTCGCGGAAAAACGGCTGGTTGACCGGCAACGCGGCGTCGATGCCAAGTTGTTTGAGCTTGGTTGCTGGGTATCCGCGCAGCTGTTGGCTGACCTCGGCCAGCTGGATGGAGGCGTTCAGCAGTTCCCGCATCCAGGCGCGGTATTCCTCAAACGGTTGGGAAATATCATAGGCATGCTCCAATCCGTTCAGCCGCGAAATCACCGAGATCGAGAAGGTGCCGCGTACCAACGTATAGGCCGCGCGCAGCTTGTCGCTGACATCTGCCAGGTCCCGTGCCAGCCCGCAGAGATCGTCTTCTTTAGGCGGGCTGTCGACCAGCTTCTTCCCCCATTCCACCAGATGCCGGTGCGTCTGCGTCACCAATTGGCGCATGATCTTTTTGACCATGAAGAAATGCTCAGGTTCGGGCTTCACCCCGTTGGTGGCCTGCGCCGCATATAGCGTGACCTGAAACGGCACGACCTCTTCCATGCCGTAGACCGACATCCGCATCTCGGAGCGCACGGCCAGCCCCACCTTGGGGTCCAGCGCGAAAGCATATCGGTCAATATCGTGCGGGGCCGCAGCGACACTTTCGTCTGCTGGGCAATCAGCCGCGCGGTTTACGCAGACATAGCGGGTGTAGCGCGAGGTCAGCCCGCGCCGGACGAGATCCATCAGTATCCGGTCGACATGCTCATTCACCTTGGCCGCGTCGGGGGCATCCCTGTCTGACGTAGCAAAAGCCACGTCCATTTCGCGGATGTCAGGGCAGGCCTTCAGAACGGCGGCCGGGATAGGATGGTTGAACAGCGCCAAATGGTTGACGATCAGCGTGGCCAGCCGCTCGATATTGCGGCTCTCTTTGCTTTCGGTATTGCGGGCGGGGTTACGCGGGCTAGGGGTCTCGTACACCCGGTCCATCTGGCGGTAAACCTCCAGCAGCTCGGCAAAGAAGCCCACATTCTTGCGGGTCACATAGGCCTTTGCCAGCCGGCGGCATGTGGCCTGCCAGTGCTCGGCGAAAGCTGCGTCCTGGGCCGCGACCTGTGCCGTTTTCTCTGCGGCTGATTGTTTTGCGCGGATCGGGTGGTCGTCTTTCACCCGCTTCCAGATTTCGCATGCGAGCCCCGCGACGCAGAAGCCGTTGAAGACCCGGCGCTTGGCGAAAATGTCGACTTCGCGGCGAATGGTGTGACGGGTCTTGTCGACGCTGACGCCCATAAGGCCAAGAACGCATTCGGTCTCGCCCTCAATGTCGCCGAAGAAGTTGTAATCCGTCAGTTCACCGGCAGCATTTGTAGCCTTCTCTCGGGCAAGGTGCAGGCTGTGGCGCACAGACTCGCGGTACATCTCCACAGGTTCTGCGGTTGCCAGCTCGTCCCAATTGCGCACGGCGATGTCGAGCTCGGGGATCAGCAGCCATTCTTCGTCCTGGGCGGTGCCCTTGCGCACGGCCTGCTGGAACTGCTCCAGCTGCCTTTCCTCCGACAGGTAGCGGACCGGTTTGCCGGGGTTGCTGTTGACGAACAGAAAGTCGATCGGCAGGTTCTTATGCCGGTCGGTCTTGTGGATGCCGCTGAGCATGCGGAAGAAGAAGCGGTGCGTGGGGGAGCCGGCGGTGCCCGACCCATCCAGCAGCCGGTCCAGATAGCTGATCGTCAGCATCACGCGTCGTTGTCCATTATGCTGGCGGTTGGCGATCACCAGCAGGTCAAAGGCCACGTCCAGCATCTCCAGCCCGAGCCTGCGATCCGCGCGCGCCTGCTGGAACTGGTA
>CALHHY010000050.1 GCA_938030665.1 uncultured Litoreibacter sp.
CACACCCGCGAAGTTCATCGCCACGACCGGGTGCCTGCGACGAGGACTCAAGAAGGCAAAGCCGAACTGAACCATAGCTGCGCCAATTGTGGGTTCCGAAAATTCGAGACCGTCGCCATTCCGATTTTGCGGATCGGTCAAGATCGGACGCCATCCAACCACTCAGGAAGTGGTGCCGGCAGCGATCCCTCCGGGCTTGGCGGCGGGCGCTCGTCAGGTGGCGGCGCGTCTGGGCGTTGGTAGGCTTTACCTTCGTCGCGTCAGCCTCACACCCCCGCGATGATGCCGCAAACAGGCGGTGATGCCGCAAACGGGACAGAAACCATCGCTTTATCGCGCTGATCCTGCTCCAATGGAGAGAGGAGCAAGCGTTATGCAAAGGCCGCGCTGCACCAGCGTATTGATCAGCCGCACCATCGGTGCGCGTCGGGGACGTGCGGCACGGGGGCGTCCGTTGCCGGGTTAGTCGCCCTGCCCTGCCCTTTCTGACCGAGATCTGATCCCATGACCGAACATCCCAGACTGTCCCGCCGCTCCGGCGGTCGCGCCGCGCGCCACGCCCTTCGGGCCGCCCCTCCCACCGAGGACCAACGTTCCATCCGCCCCGGCATGGAGGGCGGCACGTTCAAGCCGCTCTCAGATGCCGAGATCGCCCGCATCCATGCCACCGCCCTTGACGCGCTAGAGCAGATCGGGCTGGCAGACGCCCCGCCTTCAGGCATCGAGATCATGACCGGCGTAGGCGCGATCCTTGGCGATGACGGACGGCTGCGCTTCCCCCGCGCACTGGTCGAGGACATGCTGGCCAAGGCTGCCAAGAATGTCACGCTGCACGGGCGCGCCCCGCAACATGACCTCGACCTGTCAGGCAAGCGCGTTCATTACGGCACAGCCGGCGCCGCGGTGCATCTGGTCGATGTGCATGGGCAGGAATACCGCGACAGCACAGTGCAGGACCTGTTTGACGCCGCCAAAATCGCAAACACACTGGACAACATCCATTTCCTGCAGCGCCCCATGGTCTGCCGCGACATCGCCAATAACGAGCAGATGGACCACAACACCATCTATGCCTGCACGCGCGGGACAACAAAGCATGTGGGTGTCTCCTTCACCGAACCGGGCTATGTCGCGGGCGGCATCGAGATGCTGCACATGATTGCCGGCGGCGAGGACGCTTGGCGCGCCCGGCCCTTCGTGTCCAACACCAACTGCTTCGTCGTGCCACCGATGAAATTCGCCACCGAAAGCTGCCAGGTGATGGAGGAAACCATCCGCGCGGGCATGCCGGTGCTGCTGCTGTCCGCCGGCATGGCGGGGGCCACGGCGCCATCCACCATCGCAGGCGCCATCGTGCAGGCGGTCGCTGAATGTCTGGCTGGCGTCGTCTATGTCAACGCGGTCAAGCCGGGCCATCCGGCGGTGTTCGGCACCTGGCCCTTCGGGCTGGATCTGCGCACAGGCGCCATGTCCGTGGGCTCAGGCGAGCAGGCCTTGCTGACGGCGGGCTGCGCGCAGATGCACCATTTCTACGGGCTGCCCGGCGGTGCCGCGGCAGGCGCGTCAGACGCCAAGCTGCCCGACATGCAGGCCGGGTGGGAGCAGATGTGCTCCAACGTGATGGCAGGGCTGTCGGGGCTGAACATGGTCTATGAGGCGGCGGGCATGCACGCCTCCCTGCTGGGGTTCTGCCACGAGTCGCTGATTCTTGGAAACGACCTGATCGGGCAGGCGCAACGCTGCGTGCGTGGGATCGAGGTGACCGATGAAAGCCTGGCACTGGAAGAAATCCGCACCACCTGCCTTGGCGCGGACGGGTCGGGCCACGGGGTCGGGCATTACCTCGGTACGCCGCAAACGCTCAGCCTGATGGAACGCAACTACGTCTACCCCGAATTTGGCGACCGCACCTCCCCGAAGGAATGGGCTGAAAAGGGCAAGCCCGACCTGATCGCCAATGCCACCGCCCGCA
This sequence comes from uncultured Litoreibacter sp., assembly GCA_938030665.1. Taxonomy (GTDB): domain Bacteria; phylum Pseudomonadota; class Alphaproteobacteria; order Rhodobacterales; family Rhodobacteraceae; genus Litoreibacter. Next base: position 1,973 of record CALHHY010000050.1, read on the forward strand.
AGGAGGCGATCCTGGCCGCGCCGTCCGAGGCGGAGTTTGACCCGATTCTGGACGCGGCCATTCGGGAAAAATTTACCATTCACCTGTCATGATTGCCCTTCCAGGTGATATTTGATTAACCTTGTTGCATGGGGGACCGGCCGCCTCGGCAATGCACGGGCCAAAAGAATGTGAGGAATGGTATGAATTTGATTACAAAATTACTGGCCGGGATGCTTTTGGTGCTTCTCGGGGCCTGCTCCGGCCAATGGGAAACCAACTACGACGAACCGCTTTCCACGGATGTCAGCCGGTCCTGGCTGGTGAAGGGCGTGCAGGTCGTCGTTCCGGACGCGCTGACCACGTCGGAGCAGAATTCCTTCGCGCCAAATTTCGACATCGTCTGGCATGGCGACCCGGTTGGTGACCGCAAGGCGCAGGTGACCGAGATTCTGCGCGCGGGGATCAGCCGCGGCGCCTCCTCGCTGCGCGGCCCGGTGCCGGTGACGCTGCAGGTGATCTTGATCCGCTTCCACGCGGTCACGCCTTTGGCCGTCTCCCGCGCCCCGGCGGCGGTCCATGATATCGCCTACACGGTTCAGGCCTTTAACAGCGCCGGCCAACCGGTCAGCGAACAGGTCTTCATCCGCGCCGATATCGAGGCATTCGTCGGCACCCAGGCCATTGTCGCCGCGCAAACCGGTGAAACGCAGAAAAAACGCATCACCGACCACTTGGCCGATGTAACCGCTGGCTGGCTCGGCATCGGCGCCGACCCGCGTCGGAGTTTTACAAGCGTGGGCCGCTAAGCCGCACCGAAAACGCAAAAAATTAAAGGGCGTCCGGTTGGAGGGCGCCCTTTCTTGTTCCTTAGTGTCTTCTGCAGCGCGTGTCGTTACAGGAGGCTTTAGCGGGAGGGCGAAAAAGCAGCATTCGTGCTTCGGTCAGGTTGGCGTTATTCACGCGCCTAGCCGCGAAAGACGAAGAAAAGCTCTTACCTTCCAAGTGCTTGTGCCTGCACAATGAGTTGCTAAGTGTCGAAAACGGATGTTGCAGTCAGCGAAGACGGTCCAATTCTGCTGTTGGTCATGTCAGTTGAAGAGGCTCGGCCGCGCCTATATCGGCTCCATTTTCTGGGTTCAGCAGAATTGTGAGAAGAGTTTTTATAGCAGGCTGCATCGCATTTCCTAGAAAAGTGCCGCTTTGTTCCTCTTCCGTTTGCCGTTTCGAAACGACGGAGCGCACCAGAAGAACAGGCCACCGAACAATGCCTTAGCTTCCATCTCGCGGCATTGCTCTATCGGGTATTAGCGGTGCGCCGTACAGCTCTGTCCAACAGCATTGTTCCTGGTCGATAGAAATTGCTGGTCGAAACTGTGCACCCACCGGCTTGGTCTAACGCAACACTGCAACCGCGCTGAATGGAGCGCCTTCTTTGGGTCAGACCATGACCCGGTAGAAGATTTCCCGGGGGTGCCGCTCGGGGCGGTTCTTCGATCTCTGAGCCATTCATCAGCGATGATCGTTGGTTTGTTCCCAATTGCGCTGCGGGGTCGCACGTCGTTGTCGTCTCTAGCAGGGGCGTTGTGCGCAGTTTCAGCGAGAGGACCTCAAATGCGTCGGTATCGGCAGGCGGCAAGACTAAGACGCCACTTTGCGAAGAGACAGGTTTGCGCCACAGCAAGCCAGCAAACTTGCAAGGCAGCGACCTCGGCGAAATTGTCGCCGACGCCGCCCACTATCTTCGTCATAAGTCTTCACCGGGCAACGTCAGTCGAGCGTTGCGTGCATATACTTTAGCGACAGCCGCGTCGTCCTCGCGGCCCAGCCCCATGCCAGCGGCCGCAACAAATTGCTGCAGCGCCACAGCCGTGATAGGTGCGCTGAACTGTGCCGATTTCGCGATATCAAGGACGATGCCAAGGTCTTTGGGCCAGATATTCACCGAACTGAGCGGGGTGTAGTCGCCCTCCACAATGTGCGGAGCGCGGTTTTCCAGCATCCAGCTGGTGCCCGCGCATTTGCTGATCACCTCAACGAATTTTTCCGGGGCGACGCCTTGGGTCATCCCAAAGGTCAACGCCTCGGCCATGGCCGCGATGTGCACACCCGCAAGCAGTTGGTTAACCGCTTTCATCGCCGACCCCGCGCC
>CALHHY010000051.1 GCA_938030665.1 uncultured Litoreibacter sp.
GGCGGGGGACGTCATCCCGCCACGCTAGCCCGTGCGGGTTGGCTTGTCACTTGGTCCGTCGCATCGCCGAAACAAGGCCGGGTGCTGGCCCGATGCCCAGAAGGGGTTCACTTTCCGCACGGGCGCATTTATGGGTGCGCGCTGACCCCATCCCCCGGAGTAAAGCCCATGCAAGGCAGCGCAAATCTCAACATCATGGTGAAAGCCGCCCGCGCGGCAGGGCGCAGCCTCGTTAAGGATTTCCGCGAGGTGGAGAATTTGCAGGTTTCCCAGAAAGGTGCGGGTGACTTTGTGTCCAAGGCCGACCTGTCAGCGGAAGCCATTATCCGCGAGCAGCTGATGGACGCCCGCCCGACCTATGGCTGGCTGGCTGAGGAAAGCGGCGAAGTTGAGGGCAAGGACCCGACCCGGCGCTGGATCGTGGACCCGCTGGACGGCACCACCAATTTCCTGCACGGGATGCCGCATTGGGCCGTGTCCATCGCGCTGGAGCATAAGGGCGAGATCGTCTCAGCCGTCGTTTACGACCCGGCCAAGGACGAGATGTATTTCGCCGAAAAAGGGCAGGGCTGCTGGCTGAATGACCGGACCCGGCTGCGGGTATCGGGGCGGTCGCGGATGATCGAAAGCGTGTTTGCCACTGGCGTGCCGTTCGCGGGCGGGAAATACCTGCCGGCCTGCCTGCAGGACCTGGCCGCACTGATGCCGGAATGCGCGGGCGTGCGGCGCTGGGGGGCAGCCTCGCTTGACCTGGCCTATGTCGCGGCGGGCCGATACGAGGGCTATTGGGAACGCGGCCTGAAAAGCTGGGACATCGCGGCGGGCATCTTGCTGGTGCGCGAAGCCGGCGGGTTTGTGGAGCCGATCCGCGGGGGGCAGAACATAGTGGAAGACGGGCATTTGATATGTGGTAACACCGATATCTTTCCAAGCTTTGCCAAGACCATCCGCGCGCGCGATTAGCGGTCTGGGCCCGGATCGGGTTTCAGCCTTTTGGCTCTGCCAACCGCACCGCCGTGCCGCCGGCCTCCATCTCCCCCTGCGCGCGGTCAAAGCGTAGATAGGCCAGCCCGTTCTGCCCCGCCACGCTGTGCAGCCTGCCGACCGGCTTTCCTTGGGCAAGGATCTCGTCGCCGGGGGCGGCTGAGCCGTCTAGCGTTACGCGGGCCAACCCTTTGCGCAGCTCGGTCTTGTGTTTCATGCGGGCGGTGACCTCCTGTCCCACATAGCAGCCCTTGCGGAAATCGACGCCGTTCAGCCGCTCAAACCCCATTTCAAGAATATAGCTGTCATTCGGGATCAGCTCCGCCCCCGACCGCGGGACCGCGTAGGCCACGTGCAGCGCGTCCCAATCGGTATCGCTCGCCGCGCCGGCGTCGTCACCATACTGCCGCCAGCCAAGGGCCGGGTGACGGGGGTCGACGAAGGCCCCCTCGGGCGGGGCGCCTAGCCCGCGGGTGACGGACAGCTCCAACGGGTCAAGGGCGACATCTGCGCGTAACCGGTACATGTTCAGCCGCCGCAGCAGGTCTGTGGCCAGTTCCGCGTCAACGTCAATCAGGATGGCGTCTTGCCACGGCACCAGAAAGAAATCGGCCAGATATTTGCCTTGAGGGGACAGCAGCGCGGCGTAGACCAGCCCCTGATCCAGCTTGGCTACGTCATTGCTGACAAGCCCTTGCAGGAAGCTCACCCGGTCCGCGCCGGTCAGTTTGACGACTTGCCTGTTATTTGCGCATTCGCCTGACATTATGGGTCTCCCGCCGGGTCGCTGGCTGATTTATATGCTCTGTTTGATATAGGGTGCCTTCGCGCCCGCGAACAGAGGTTCCATGGCGGCGCGGCTTTCGATCATCATTCCAACCCTGAACACGGCGGAGCAATTGCCCGCGACGCTTGACGCGTTGCTGCCGGGGGTGGCGCAGGGCGTGATCCGAGAGGTCATCTTCAGCGATGGCGGCAGCAGGGACGCGACGCTGACGCTGGCGGATCAGGCAGGCTGCGACGTGGTCACGGGCGAGAAAGGGCGCGGCGGCCAACTGCGCCGGGGGGCCGCAGCGGCGCGCGGAGACTGGCTGCTGTTTCTCCATGCCGATACGCATCTGCCGCCTGATTGGGTCGGGGCGGTGGCCACCCATATGGCTAAAGAGGATGCCGCCGTCTTCGCGCTGTCATTCCGCTCCGGCGCGGTGATGGCCGGGTTTGTGGCAGGCTGGGCCAATTTACGGACGCGGGTCTTTGGCCTGCCCTATGGCGATCAGGGTTTGCTGATCTCCCGCGCGCTTTACGGGGCCATTGGCGGCTACCCCGATATCCCGCTGATGGAAGATGTGGCGATGGCCCGCGCCCTGAAGGGTCGGATCGTGATGCTGGAAGAACGGGTGAGCACCGACGCCGCCCGCTACCTTGCGGAAGGCTGGCTGCGGCGGGGCGGGCGCAACCTGTGGATACTGGCGCGGTACCTGACCGGCACGAAGCCCGAGGTTCTGGCGCGGGCCTATGCCAAACCGCGCGGCGCGCCAGCCGCCGATTGAGAGGGCTGATTGACGGGGCTGCGCGCCCGGCCTACCTCTGCGCCGACATCAGATGAAGGAGAAACCCGATGAGTCTTGCCAATGGCCGTCACACGCTTGCCATTCCCGGCCCGTCGGTCATGCCCGACCGGGTGCTGCAGGCCATGCACCGGCCCGCGCCCAACATCTATACCGGCGCGCTGGTGGAGCTGGCAGCGACTCTGGTCCCCGACCTCAAAACTGTGGCGCAGACCCGGCATGATGTGGCCATGTATATCGGAAATGGCCACGCCGCGTGGGAGGCCGCATTGGCAAATGTGCTGGCCCCCGGCGACGAGGTGCTGGTGCCGGCGACGGGCAATTTCTCCCACGGGTGGGCGGGTATGGCGGAGCGTATGGGCATCGGCACGCGGCTGATCGATTTCGGCAAAAGGCAGGCGCTTGACCCGGCCCGCGTGGCGGAGGCGCTGGACGCCGACAAAGAACGGCGGATCAAGGCGGTGCTTTGCGTGCAGACGGACACGGCGACCTCGGTCAAATCCGACGTGGCCGCGCTGTCTGCCGCAATGAAGGCCACCGGCCACCCAGCGCTGCTGATGGTCGATTGCATCGCCTGCCTGGGCTGCGACGAGATGCGGATGGACGATTGGGGCGTCGACGTCATGGTCGCCGGTTGCCAGAAGGGGCTGATGACCCCGCCCGGCATGGCCTTCGTTTTCTTCAACCCCCGCGCGGCAGAACGGCGGGCGGCGATGGCGCAGGTCTCAAGCTACTGGGACTGGGTGCCGCGCGCCAACCCTGAGCAGTTCTACCAATACTGGTGCGGCACCGCGCCGACCCATCATCTTTACGGGCTGCGCGAAGCGCTTGACATGATCGTGCATGAAGAAGGGATCGAGGCCGTCTGGGCGCGTCACCAAGCACTGGCAGGCGCGGTCTGGGCCGCGTTTGAGGCGTGGGAGAAGGACGGCCCGTTGGAACTGAACGTGCGTGATCGCGCGATCCGCTCCACCGCTGTCACGTCCCTGCGCATCGGCGCGCCCACGGGAACCGAGCTCAGAACATGGCTGACGGAGGCGGCGGGCGTCACCCTCGGCATCGGCCTCGGCATGGCAACGGAGGAGGACCCGAAATCAGACGGGTTTTTCCGCGTCGGCCATATGGGGCATCTGAACACGCATATGCTGATGGGCACGCTTGGGGCGATTCAGGCAGGTCTTGATGCTCTGGGGATTGCCCACGGGGCAGGTGGTTTAGAGGCCGCGGCCAAGGCCTGCGCTGCCGGAAGCTAACTCCGCGTGCGCTGGCAAGCGCGTGAGGCCACCGACAGGGCGGCCCCACGCAGTATTCTATTTCACGTCGGAGGCAGTTTTTTCTGTAACCGGGATCACGATCGGATCCATGGCCGGCACGGTGACGCGCGCCTTGTGAAGCATACCGCCAATGGCCGCCCCGATCAGCGGCGCCACGATGAACAGCCACAGCTGCGCCAAAGCGGTGCCACCCACAAACAAGGCAGGCCCGATGGAGCGCGCCGGGTTCACAGAGGTGCCCGTCACGGTGATACCGACCAGATGAATCATGACCAGGGTCAACCCAATCACCAGCCCGGCGAAGGCTGCGTTGCCGGTTTTCTCTTCTGTGACACCAAGGATGACGATCAGAAACACTGCCGTCGCCACAACCTCGAACAGGAAGGCGGAGATCATGAAGAATTCACCCCCGTAACCCGCGCCCCAGCCGTTCTGGCCCAGGCCATCTGCTGCAATGTCGTATCCGCCCGCATTGTTCAGGGCCATAATGTAGATCAGAGCCGCCGCGACGATGGCACCCAATGTTTGCGCGACCGCATAGCCGATAAAGGTCGTCATATCGATGCGGCCCGCCACCAGCGCGCCAAGCGACACGGCTGGGTTCAAATGCGCGCCCGATACCTGGCCAATGGAATAGGCCATGGCAATGACCGAAATGCCGAAGGCAAAGCTGATGCCGGTAATGGCAATCGGGCTTGCGACACCCACTCCGCCGCCAGCCAGCACCGCTGAGCCGACGCCGAAAAAGACCAGCACGAAGGTGCCAATCGCCTCTGCAATATTGCTTTTCATCGTAAATCCTCACTTCCCTATTATTACGCCACGGGCACCATGCGCGGGTATGGCGGATGCAATAAACTGGGAAAAACCGGCCTAATCGGTCACATCGTGGCCGCTATTGGCCAAATCGACACCTAGTCGCGTCGCGGTAATTGCGTAATGCCCCATCTCAGGATGATGGCGCCCACAAGCGAGAAAACGTAGCCAAAGGCGGCCCAAATCGCAAACAGCCCCATGAAGGCCAGAACCCCCGCCATCCAGCAAAACGGGGTGGTGAAATCCTCAACCCGGCCTGCGGGCTGCCTCGGTTCGTAGTCGCGCATCATAGTAGACAGCTTAACGCCAATTTTGACGGAGGGAAGACCCTAGCCCGCCGCCTCGAGCGCCCGTGGCAATGCGCGCGCAAGGGCATCCAGATCAGCGGGCGTACCGCAACTGACCCTGATGCAGCGGTCCTGCGGGGCGATGGCCGGCATTCGCACAAAAATTCCCTCGGTGATCAGCCCGTCCAGAACAGCCCGTGCATATGCCCCATCCCGGCCGCAATCAATCGCCACAAAATTGGTGGCTGAGGACAGCGGGGTCAGCCCGTTTTCCTTTGCGATCAACGCGATGCGGTCTCGGGCTGCAGCAACCTGAGCGATCACCTGGGCCAGATAGTCCTGATCTTCCAGAGCGGCCAAAGCCCCGGCCTGTGCGATCCGCGATAGACCGAAGTGATTACGGATTTTGTTGAAGGCCTGAATGAACCCCGGCTCGCCAATCGCATAGCCTATCCGCGCACCTGCCATGCCGTAACCTTTGGAGAAAGTCCGCATTCGGATCACATTTGGCAGAGCCGCATTCACGGCAGGCAGGGCGGATTGCGGTGCAAATTCCGCATATGCCTCGTCCAGGATAAGCATGCAGCCCGCGGGCAGTCTTGCGATCATGTCTTCGATAACCCCGGCCTCATGCCAGCTGCCCATGGGGTTGTCCGGGTTGGCCAGGTAGATCAGCGCGGCATCCGTTTTTTGGGCGCAGGCCAGCAGCGCCTCGGGGTCCTCGTGATCGCCCCTGTAAGGCACCTTGTGCAGCATGCCGCCAAACCCCGCGACATGGTAATTGAACGTTGGGTAGGCGCCTTCGCTGGTCACAATGGCGTGGCCGGGCGCCACCAGCAGGCGGACGACGTAGCCTAGAAGCCCGTCAATCCCCTCACCCGGCATGATGTTTTCAGGGCCGACCCCGTGGTGGGCCGCAAGGGCATGCCGCAGATCGTGGCTTTCGGGATCGCCGTATTGCCAGACCGCGCCGGCGGCCTTCGCCATGGCCGCAACCGCCTTGGGCGAGGGGCCAAACACGCTTTCATTTGCGCCCAGCCGAGCGATGAACGGCGCGCTGCGCGCGCGCTCCTGCGCCTCGGGGCCGACAAAGGGGACGGTGGCGGGCAGGGTTTGGGCAAGCGGGGTCAGTCTTGGGTCGGTCATGTGTCCATCAAGCCAGAACCGCCTCAGGGCGCAAGGTTGAAAATCTCAAATCGCCTCTTAGATGCAAGTCATTCGCAACAAGGAAAGAGTATGGCCCATGCCAAACCTGTCGCGTCGCAGCTTCATCGCCACCGGGATCGCCGCCGGCTCCATGCGCTCTGTCCCGCAGCTCGCCAAAAGCCCGCCGGCAAAGCGCGTGGTCACGCTCGTCTATGACCATGCCAAGGGGATGATGCGGCTGGTCGACCGCGTCGTTAGGTAACGCTGGCGCGGGTCCAGCTGCGCGACTAGCATTCCTGTCATGACCCTTGTGACCACCACAATCGAGAACCGCATCGCCCGCGTCACCCTGAACCGTGCGGACAAGCTGAATGCGATCAGCCTGGAAATGCTGGACGAGGTGATTGCGGCAGCCCATGCCCTGAAAGACGCACCAGCCAATTGCGTCATCCTCGAAGGGGCGGGGCGCGGCTTTTGCGCCGGGATCGATGTGATGTCGCTATCCTCTCTGCTGGGCCAGGACATGCAGAAGGTGCTGGTCGAGCGCACCCATGGCGAGCGGAACCGGTTCCAGGAATTCTCCCTCGCCTGGCGCGATCTCGATATGCCGGTGATCGCCGCGCTTCACGGCGTCTGCTTCGGCGCCGGGCTGCAATTGGCCGCCGCCGCGGACATCCGGATCGCGGCGCCTGACACAAAGCTGTCGGTGATGGAGATGAAATGGGGCCTGGTCCCCGATATGGGTGGGATGGTGACCCTGCCAAAGCTGCTGCGCGGCGATGTGCTGCGCCGGCTCACCTACACGGCGGAGGTCATCACGGCCCCGCATGCCGTTGACTGCGGGCTCGTCACTGAAATCGCGGATGAGCCCGCCGCCCGCGCGCTTGAGCTTGCCGCCCTTATTGCCACGCAAAGCCCGTCGGCCATCCGCGCGGCCAAGCGTCTCGCAGCTGTCGCTGAAACGCATACCGAACCCGCCGTCCTGATGGCCGAAGCACAGGCGCAAGCAGCACTAATCGGTACGCCCGATCAAATGGCAGCCATCGCCCGCGGCATGGCCAAAAAATAACGCCAACCCCTCATCACTGCTTCAGAAATACTCTGGGAGGCTGCCACACGCGTGGCGGAGGGCAACGCCCTCCAAGAACGCGAAAAAATGGCGGGCGGGCGCAAGCCCGCACCGTTAGGTCCACACCGCCGCAGACACCCCCCAAAGATCAGCCCAGTTCGGACAGGCGGGCGAGGGCGTTTTGCAACTTGCCCTCTTCATCCTCGCGCGCGGCAAGGTTGGCTTGCGCTTCCTCGACCACTTCCGGTGGGGCGGAGGCTACGAATTTGGGGTTGTTCAACCGCCCGCGCAGCCCGCCCAGCTCTTTGGCCAGCTTGCCCAGGGATTTCTCCAGCCGCGCCTTCTCGGCGCTGACGTCCACGATGCCTTCCAGCGGCAAGGCAAAGCTGCCGCCCGCAACCGGGATCACCACCGATCCTTTCGGCGCGTCCCCTTTGCTGACGGCGCCCAACCGCGCGAGCTTGGTGATCATCGCGGCGTTATTGGCGAATGCGCTTTGGCCTTTTGCGTCGAGCTCAACCTCAATCAGCGGCACCTCCAGCGAGGCCGGCACGTTCATCTCGCCGCGCGCAGAGCGGACGTTTTCGATCAGCGCGATCACCCAGTTCATCTCAAGGTCAGCCTCGGCGTCAATCAGCTCGGCCCCGTATTCCGGCCAATTGGTCACGGCAAGCATCCTGTTCCCACGGTCGGCCGTGACGCCCCATAGTTCTTCGGTGATAAACGGCATGATCGGGTGCAGCAGGATCATGCATTGGTCCATCACCCAGCCCATGGTCGCGCGGGTTTCGGCCTTCTGCGCCTCGGTGCCGTCGTAGAATAGCGGCTTCGACAACTCGACATACCAGTCGCAGACCTTGCCCCAGACAAACTTGTAAAGCGCATCGGCCGCGTCGTTGAACCGGTAGGCAGCGATGGCCGCGTCCACCGTTTCCCGCACCTTCGCGGTCTCGCCGACGATCCATTTGTTGACCGTCTGTTCCGGCGTGGGCAGCGCAAAGGTCGCGGCCCCCTCATAGACGCCGTTCATCTCCGCGAAACGGACGGCGTTCCAGAGCTTCGTGCCGAAATTGCGGTAGCCCTTGATCCGCTCCATATCCAGCTTCAGCACACCCCCCAAGGCCGCCATCGCGGCGGAGGAGAAACGCAGCGCGTCGGCGCCGAACTCGTCGATGATGTCCAGCGGGTCGATGACATTTCCGGTGGATTTCGACATCTTCTTGCCCTTGGCATCGCGGACGAGGCCATGCAGGTAGACATCCTTGAACGGGATACGCTCGGAGGCGGGCAGGTCCTCAGGCAGAACCGCCAGCTGCATCATCATCATCCGTGCGACCCAGAAAAACAGGATGTCCTGCCCCGTGACCAGCGTCGAGGTCGGGAAGTATTTCTGCATCTCGTCTGTGTCTTCCGGCCAGCCCAGAGTGCCGATCGGCCAGAGCCCGGAGGAGAACCAGGTGTCGAGGACGTCGGAGTCCCGATTAATCTCAACTTGTCTTTTGTTTTCTGGTGTTTTCCGCACCATTGTAAGTCGGCGCCATCCCTCCGGATTAGTTCCCGCGATTACTTCAATGTCTTCAGCGTAGGCCCCTTCGTAGTAGGCACTAGCCATATCAATCGCTTTTTCCTCGTTAGCAGCGCAAAAGAACTTAAATCGACCATCTGTATTCTGGCCTGAGGCGTCATCCGACCTTAGTTCTCCATACCAAACCGGGATCTGGTGCCCCCACCAGAGCTGGCGGGAGATGCACCAGGGCTCGATATTTTCCAGCCAGTGGAAATAGACCTTTTTATCGCTCTCCGGCAGAATCCGAACCGTCCCGTCGCGGACGGCGTCGAGT
>CALHHY010000052.1 GCA_938030665.1 uncultured Litoreibacter sp.
CACCCGGGCTTTCATGCGCGCGGTCGCGCGACTGCCTCAGGGCGCCGTGCTTTTGCCGGGGTTTGACACGGATCTGCCCGCCGACGGCTGGGCACAGCTGCGCGACGAAGGCGGCAGCCCGGACCATCCACAATACCGCTACCTGACCCTGATGGACGAACTGGAGATTGCGCCCGCCGATATCCCGCTTTGGCCCCAAGCTATGCCTGCGAATGAGGGGCGGGGGGCACTGGTCTCCCTCGCGTTGCGGCCAGCACCGGTGACCAATGCCTGGCTTGAGGAAGGCCCGCAACTGCCCGCCTTGTCACATGCCACCCAAGCACTGACTCTGGTAGAGGCGCCCAACCCCAGATTTGAGGTGCTGGCTATCGCATTGAGGCTGCGCAAGGCAGCGGAAGAAGGGATAAAGGCCGCGCTGATTACCCCGGATCAAAGTTTGTCCCGGCAAGTCACGGCCGCGTTAAGCGCCTGGCAGATCATCCCCGATGACAGCGCGGGTATGCGGCTTGACCTGACAGCGCCGGGAAGGTTGCTGCGTCAGACCGCAGCCTTGATCGGGGAGGCTGTGACGCCCGACAAGCTGCTGGCCTTGCTGAAACACCCGTTGGTCAGCGGTGATACGCGCGGCGCGCATCTGGCGCGCACCCGCGCGATGGAACTGGACCTGCTACGCGGCGGTCCACCTGTCCTGACCCGCGCGGACACGCAACGCTGGATGGCCAAACGGGAAGTTCAGGACCCCGATATCGTGGCGTGGCTCGACTGGCTATGGGCCTGCCTTGACGCGCTACAAACTGCGCCGACCGGACACCTGTCGGCACGGATCGCCCCCCATATCGCAGTGACCGAGCGGCTGACCCGCGGCCCCGACGACGGCACCCCGCATCTTTGGCTCAGAAAAGCAGGCGAGGCGGCGCAAAAGCTCATGTCAGACCTGCAAGACGCCGCCGCCGTTGCGGGCCCCTACAGCCCTGCCGAATACAACGCGCTGCTTGCCGCTTTGCTGCGGCGGGAGGAAGTGCGCGACCCCTACGCCGCCCATCCCGACATCATGATTTGGGGCACCCTAGAGGCGCGGGTGCAAGGCGCGGAACTTGTCATTCTGGGTGGGCTGAATGACGGCACCTGGCCCGCTTTGCCGGACCCCGACCCATGGCTGAACCGCGACATGCGCAAGCAAGCGGGCATGCGGCTACCGGATGCGCTGATCGGGCTGTCGGCGCATGATTTCCAGCAAGGCATCGCCGCGCCCGAGGTATGGCTGACCCGCGCCGTTCGCGACGCGGAGGCGGAAACCGTGCCGTCGCGCTGGCTTAACCGGCTGTGCAATCTGCTGGGCGGGTTGCCCGGTGAGGGGGTTGAAAGCCTGAAAGCGATGCGCGCGCGCGGGGCGGAATGGCTGGGTCATGCCCGCAGGTATGACAAGCCCGCCACCGCCGTGGCCCCCGCGCCGCGCCCCTCCCCCCAGCCGCCGGTTACTGCCCGCCCGAACAGCCTGTCGGTCACCCAGATCGAGACGCTGATCCGCGACCCCTACGCAATCTACGCCCGACATGTCCTGCGCCTTAAACCGCTCAAACCCCTTTTTGCGGAGGCGGACGCCGCCTTGCGAGGCGAGGTCGTGCACCGGGTCATGCAGGCCTTCATCGCCGCCCACAAAACGGCAATGCCGCCCGACGCAGAACAGCAGCTGTACCAGACGGCCGCCGGGATCATCGCCCGTGACATCCCCTGGCCCGCGACCCGCAGCTTTTGGCTGTCCCGCTTCGCGCGGGTGGTGCCGTGGTTGATCCAGACGGAGCAGGCCCGCCGCCACCGCGCTACACCCTTTGCGCTTGAGGCCGACGGCATCCGCCGAAGCACTGCGACCGGTTTCACCCTGAAGGGGCGGGCCGACCGGGTGGATCGCGACGAAAGCGGCGCGCTGGTGCTTTATGACTACAAAACCGGGCTGCTGCCATCAGAGGATGTGCAAAAGCATTTCAACAAACAACTTCTGCTGCTTGCAGCCATCGGTGCGGCCAGCGGATATGAGGGGTTCACCTCCCAGCATGTCAAAGCGGTTGGCTTCATTGGCCTCGGCTCAACCCCGAAAGAGGACCTGACGGAAACAACCATGGGCGACATTGACCGCTTCTGGGCCAGCTTCGAGGGGCTGATCGCCCGCTATATGGACCCGGAAAAAGGCTACCCGTCCCGCCGCGCAGTTTTCGAAAGCAGGTGGGATCAGGATTACGACCTGCTGGCCCGGTGGGGCGAATGGGACCCGACGCAATCGCCCCGCCTGATCCCCGTCACGCCGGAGGCCGCCCCGTGACGGACGAGGCCACCCGCGCCCAGATCGACGCCGCTGATCCGACCCGCTCCACCTGGCTGTCAGCCAATGCCGGGTCGGGCAAGACGCGGGTGCTGACCGACCGGGTGGCGCGTTTGCTGCTAGAGGGCGTGCAACCCCAACGCATCCTGTGCCTGACCTATACCAAGGCCGCCGCCTCCGAGATGCAGAACCGCCTGTTCCAGCGGCTGGGCGCCTGGGCGATGATGCCGAATGCGAAGCTGACCGCCTCCCTGCTGGCACTTGGCGTCTCGCGGGGACAGATCGACAGCGACACGTTGCGGGAGGCGCGCGTGCTTTTTGCCAAGGCGATCGAGACGCCTGGTGGTTTGAAAATCCAGACGATTCACTCCTTCTGCGCGGGGCTTTTGCGCCGCTTCCCGCTGGAGGCACAGGTATCGCCCGCGTTCCGCGAGATGGACGACCGCGCGGGCCGGGTGTTGCGGGCAGAAGTCCTGGAGCAGCTGAGCCTCGAAACCCCCGATCTTGTGGCCGGGCTTGCCGCGCATTTTACCGGGGATGGGCCGGACGCGCTGCTGGCCGATATAGTCAAGAACAGCGAGCTGTTTGCCATCCCCCAGACCGATGCAGATATCCGCGCCGATTTCAGCGTCCCGGCGGGTATGACCGAGGCCACCCTGCTGGCGCGGGCCTTTCAGGGCGACGAAGCTGCGCTTGTGGCCCGCATTGTTCCGGCGCTGAGGGCGGGCAAGACGACGGATATCAAACTGGCCGACGCCCTTGCGCCGCTGGATTTGATACGACCCAGCCTTTCACTTCTTGCGACTTTGGAAGGGATGTTTCTGCAAGGCCCCAACACCAAAAACCCTTTCGGCCCAAGGATCACGCCGCCCACGGCTGCGGTCGATCTTGGCCCCGACAAGGCCGTGCTTGACGCGTGGCGCGCCCGCGTGGCGGAGGTCCGACAGGACCGGCTGGCCCTGCAGATGGCTGAACGCATGGCCGCGCTGCACAGCTTTGCGACCCCGTTTCTGGCCGCGATTGACGAGGCGAAGCAACAGCGGGGCTGGCTGGATTTCGATGACCTGATCCGCACCGCCCGCACACTTCTGACCAACCCTGACGTGGCGGCCTGGGTGCTTTATCGGCTGGATGGCGGGATTGACCATGTGCTGGTGGATGAGGCGCAGGATACCTCCCCCGCGCAATGGGACGTGGTCCGCCTGCTGACGGAGGAATTTTTTGCTGGCGAAAGCGCGCGCGGGGAGGCGCGCACCGTCTTTGTAGTGGGCGACAAAAAGCAGTCAATCTATTCCTTCCAGGGCGCCGACCCGGCAGAATTTGACCGGATGCGCACCCATTTTGCTGAACGGCACGCCGATATCGAGGCGCCATTTGCCGCGCGCGACCTGCTATATTCCTTCCGCTCTGCCGCGCCGATCCTGAAGCTGGTTGATGCGGTCTTCACCGACGACCTGCGCCGCGGGATGGGCGACGCGTTGGAGCACCGCGCGTTCAAATCCGCCCTGCCCGGCCGCGTGGATCTTTGGGACTGGATCGAGGCCAAGGAAACGCCCGAGAAGAAGGAGTGGCACGACCCGGTAGACACGCTTGGCACCAACCACCCCTCCGTGCTGCTGGCCGAAAGGATCGCGGACCACATCGCCCATCAGATCGCCCATGGTCAGATCACCGAACTGAAGCGCGAGGATGGCGAGGACCGTGAGGTGACCCGGCCGATCCGCCCGCGTGATTTCCTGATCCTGGTGCAATCGCGGACAGGACAGGCCGGGCTGTTCTCCGAAATCATCCGGGCCTGCAAGACGCGCAACCTGCCGATGGCGGGCGCAGACCGTCTGCGCGTCGGCGGAGAGCTGGGGGTGCGTGACCTTGTCTCGCTGATGTCCTTTCTGGAAACGCCGCAAGACGATCTGGCGCTGGCGGAGGTCATGCGCTCTCCCCTTGGTGGCCTGTCGGAACAAGACCTATTCGCCCTCGCCCATGACCGCTCCGGCCTGTTGTGGGACCAGCTAAAAGCCCGTGCTGACCGTTACCCGGCGCTGGTCGCGATGCTGACGGACCTGCGCAACCAGACCGATTTTCTGCGCCCCTATGAGCTGCTTGAACGCGCCCTGACCCGACATGGCGCGCGTGAAAGGCTGCTGGCCCGGCTTGGCATGGAGGCAGAGGAAGGGATCACCGCCCTGCTCGATCAAGCGCTGCAATATGAAACGGTGGAGCCACCATCGCTGACCGGATTTCTGACCTGGCTGGCCACGGATGACGTCACGATCCGGAGGCAGGTAGACAGCGAGGGCGATGTGATCCGAGTCATGACGGTGCATGGGGCCAAGGGGCTTGAGGCGCCGATTGTGATCCTGCCGCAAACGGCGCTTGCACCCAACACAGTGCGCGACGATCTTTTGCGCGACGATCAGGGACGGGCAATCTGGAAGAGCCGCAGCGATCAGGCAACCGAGGCTCTCACACGCGCGATGGAGGCACAGAAGCAGCGCCAGCAGGAGGAACGGATGCGCCTGCTTTATGTCGCAATGACCCGGGCCGAAAGCTGGCTGGTGGTCTGCGGCGCAGGCAAGCCGCCCAAAGGCGGCGGCAGCTGGTACGAGATCATTGAAAACGGGATGGACCGCCTTGGCGCGGAAGCGGCCAGCGATGTCAAAAAGCGGCTCTGGGGCGGCGTCTGGCCAGAAGATGCGCAAACAAGGCCCGAACCCTCGGCCGTGGCAGCTACCACTGCATTGCCCGACTGGGTGACCCGCGCCGCCCCGCCCGTCACGACCGTGCCGCAGCCCTTGTCCCCGTCGAATCTCGGCGGCGCAAAAGCGCTTGCCGACGTCGCGCCAGGTTTGAGCGAGGGCGACACCAAGGCGCGCGGCACGCTGATTCACCTTCTGCTGGAACAGCTGGCCCCCTTGCCGCCATCAGACCGGCAGGCCACGGGGCGGCGTCTGCTCGAAACCCAGCCCAACACACCGCAAGAGGGCGTGCTGGACCAAGTGCTGGACCTGCTGGCCCGCCCCGAGCTGGCGCGGATATTCGGCCCCGACGCGCTGGCGGAGGTCGAGGTGGCCGCTGCCCTGCCCGAACTCGACGGGCGGCGGATCAGCGGCGCGATTGACCGGCTGGTGATTACGGAAAACGTTGTGACGGCGGTGGATTTCAAGTCGAACCGGATCGTGCCGGCCACCCCGGCGGAGGTGCCTGACGGGTTGTTGCGGCAGATGGGGGCCTATGCCTCCGCGCTGGCGCAGGTCTATCCAGATAAGCTGGTGGAAACGGCCATTCTGTGGACAGAAAATGGGCAATTGATGTCATTGCCGCACGACATCGTGAGGCAATCGCTGCGCGAGACCCATATATCTTGACCTCCGCCCGACGTCTTCCTACCTGTAGAGCCAATGATGCCAATCACCCCGGAGGGATTCCACTATGGCCACCATCGCCGCAACTGACGAAACATTCGACGCCGAAGTCCGCCAATCCGACATGCCTGTTGTCGTAGATTTTTGGGCGGAATGGTGCGGCCCCTGCAAGCAAATCGGCCCGGCTTTGGAAGAGCTGTCGGCCGAATACGAAGGCAAGGTGAAGATCGTCAAAGTCAATGTGGACGAAAACCCCAACTCACCCGCTCAAATGGGCGTGCGCGGCATCCCGGCGCTGTTCATGTTCAAGGACGGCGAAGTTGTCTCCAACAAGGTCGGTGCCGCGCCCAAGGCGCAGCTGGCCAGCTGGATTGACGAAACCGTTTCCTAAGCGTTAGCAGACCGGCGCTTGCCGGTCCGGCAGTTGAATTGAAGACCCCGCTACGAAGGTGACGGGGCCTTTTTTTTGCGCACGGCACCACCGGCCGGGACGAGCATAAAAAAAGCCCGGGCCATGTCTGGCCCGGGCTTCGTCTTAAAGACTGACTAAGGGAGGATATCAGCCTTTGGAGAATTCGGGATAGGCCTCCATGCCCAACTCCGATGTGTCGAGGCCCTGAATTTCAGCCTCTTCGCTGACCCGGATGCCCAGGACCGCCTTGAGGATGAACCACAGCACCAGCGAGACAACGAAGGTGAAGGCACCGTAGGCGATGATCCCGGTGATCTGCGTGCCAAGCGACGCGTCCGAGTTGTAGAAGACCACGGCGATGGTGCCCCAGATACCGGCAATCAGGTGAACCGGGATGGCGCCAACCACGTCGTCGATCTTGAACTTGTCCAGCAGCGGCACGGTGAAGACCACGATCACACCGCCAACAGCACCAATCCAAAGGGCGCCGAACAGGGTCGGTGCCAGCGGCTCGGCCGTGATGGAGACGAGGCCTGCAAGCGCGCCGTTCAGCACCATGGTCAGGTCAACCTTCTTGTACATCAGCTGCGTCAGGATCAGCGCGGCGACCGCGCCGGAAGCCGCTGCCATGTTGGTGTTTGCAAAGATGCGGCTGACATCAGTGATGTCGCCCACGGTGCCGGCAGCCAGTTGCGAGCCGCCGTTAAAGCCGAACCAGCCCAGCCACAGGATGAACGTACCCAAAGTAGCAAGCGCCAAGTTAGAGCCCGGCATCGGGTTGACCCGGCCGTCCTTGTACTTGCCCAGACGTGGCCCCAGCACAATCGCACCGGCCAAAGCGGCCCAGCCCCCGACGGAGTGCACAATCGTGGACCCTGCAAAGTCGGAAAAGCCCATTTCAGACAGCCAGCCGCCGCCCCACTGCCAGGAGCCGGAGATCGGGTACATGAAGCCCGTCAGCACGACCACGAACGCCAGGAAGGGCCACAGCTTGATCCGCTCGGCCAGCGCGCCTGACACGATGGAGGCTGTCGCTGCCACAAACATTAGCTGGAAGAAGAAGTCCGATCCGGCAGAGGCGTAGTCGAGGGCGGCGTCAGCTGCTGCCAGACCCACGGGCTCAAGGGCGGTGAAGGAGGTCCCCATCGAGAAATAGCCGTTGAAGTCGCCCGGATACATGATGCCGAAGCCAAAGGCCCAGTACATGATCGACGCGATGGAGAAGAGCGCGATGTTCTTGGTCAGCTGCATCGTGACGTTTTTGGACCGGACCAGCCCGGCCTCCAGCATCGCGAAGCCTGCAGCCATCCAGAAAACAAGGAAACCGCCGACCAGAAACAGCAGCGTCGTCATGATATAGGGGCCGACCTCGTCGAACCCCGGTGCCGCGTCCTGCGCGACGGCGGCAGAGGCGGTCAGCAGCAGGGCTGCGGCGCTTGCCGGCATAAATTTGGTGAGTGTCATTTCTAATGTCCCCGTCTCAGATCGCGTCATCATTTGTTTCGCCCGTCCGCACCCGGACCGCCTGTGCTACGTCGAGCACGAAAATCTTGCCGTCGCCGATCTTGTCGGTCTTGGCTGTGGTCGAGATGGTCTCGACCACCTGATCGGCCATGCTGTCTGAGACCACGATCTCAAGCTTCACCTTTGGTACGAAATTCACGGCATACTCTGCCCCGCGGTAGATTTCGGTATGGCCGGATTGGGAGCCGAAGCCCTTTATCTCGGTCACCATCATCCCCCGCACGCCGATAGTGGTCAGTGCCTCACGCACTTCCTCCAGCTTGAACGGTTTGATTGCGGCAATAATCAGTTTCACTGTTCTTTCCTTCGTGGCGCCCGCCGGGGGCATGCGATGAGGGAACAAACAGCGCCCCGGTCGGGGCTTTCAACGGAACCAGCCACAGAATATGCGCAATGCCGGGGTCGATCACAGAAAAGTTGCACAATTATTAGTCAACGATTAAAATTTGAGCAAATTAAGATTCAAACCTGCGCGGAAATTCCCCCTACTTCTGCGACGTCAGTCCCTATATCCTAAAGGAAAACAAGCAGCCCTTTGACGCGACGCAGGTAGACATGAGCAAATCAGGCAAACGCAAACCACCTTTGGTGGCCGATAGACGATATGCCAAGCCTACCAAGGCCGCGGCTGCCAAACCCAAGCCCCGCAAAAGAAAATCTGCACCCCGCAAGGCCCAGAAGAAGCGCGGTTTGCTGGGCATTTTGCTGACGCCGTTCCGGCTGCTTTTCCGGCTAATCTGGGGATTCGCCTGGCGGATCACGGCTGTGGGCGCGCTGCTGATCGGCGCGGCGGTGGCCTATACCTACACCACGCTGCCCGACCTTGAAGCGCTGCTTGACGGGCGCAGCCGGGGGTCGGTCACCTTTCTGGACGGCGACGGGGTCGTCTTTGCCTGGCGGGGCGACCAATTTGGCGGGGCGATCTCAGCCTCCTCAGTTGCGCCTGCATTGAAAAACGCCATCGTCGCCACGGAAGACAAGCGGTTCTACAAGCATTTGGGCATCTCGCCGCGCGGCGTGGCCTCAGCGATACGGATCAACATGCGCGAGGGGCGCAAACCCTGGCAGGGTCATGGCGGCTCGACCATCACGCAGCAGACCGCCAAGCTGTTATGCCTTGGTGTCGCCTATGATCCGACGAAATGGAAGAACGAGACGGAATATGAGGCCGACTGCCGGCGCACCACGCTGACCCGCAAAGGCAAGGAGGCGCTTTTTGCCCTGGCGATGGAGGCAAAATATACCAAAGACGAAATCCTGTCGATCTACATGAACCGCGCCTATCTGGGCGGCGGGGCGCGGGGGTTTGAAGCCGCCTCCCAGCTGTATTTCGACAAAAACGCCGCCACAGTCGGCGTGCCGGAAGCCGCGATGCTGGCAGGGCTGTTAAAAGCACCGTCCAGCTACGCGCCCACCAGTAACCTGCAACGTGCCAAGGATCGGGCAGCGACCGTGCTGCGCCTGATGCGGGAGCAGGGATATATCACCGCCGCCGATGAGGCCGCCGCAAACGCCAATGCCGCCGGTCTGTCCAAAGCCGCCAAGGCGCGGGCCGGTGACTTCTTTGTCGATTGGGTGATGGACAGCGCACCGTCTTTCCTGACCCGCGACACGACCGAGGACGTAGTAATCCGCACCACATTCGACGCCCGGCTGCAAACGGCGGCAGAAGAGGCGCTGAGCCATGTGTTTGAGACGAAAGTCCGCGCAGGGTCAAAGGCCGAGGCCGCGATTGTCGTGATGTCGGCAGACGGCGCGGTGCGCGCGATGGTGGGCGGGCGCGAGAAGGTGACGGGCGGCTTCAACCGCGCAACGGCGGCGAAGCGGCAAACGGGCTCCGCCTTCAAACCGTTTGTCTACGCCACCGCGATGGATCTGGGGTTTCAATATGACAGTACGGTCGAAGATGTCCCGCTGACCGTCGATGTGCCCGGCTCCGGCCCATGGACCCCGAAGAACTACACCCGCAGCCATCAGGGGCTGATGACGTTAACCGATGCGTTGCGGCAATCGGTCAACACCGTCGCCGTCTCCGTGTCGGAGGCGATTGGGCGCGACAATGTCCGCGACGTGGCCACCCGGTTTGGCATCGACAACAAGCTGGCGGACGGCCCGGCCCTGGCGCTCGGTGCGTCTGAAAGCACGTTGCTGGAAATGACGGGCGCCTATGCTGGCATCCTGAACGGCGGTAACGCGGTTGAACCCTACGGCCTGACGGAGCTGCGCCTGAAAGGCGACCGCGACCCGCTGATGGGGCAGGAAGGTGGCCTGGGCGAGCGGGTCATAACGCCGGAGGCCGCGCGCCAGCTGACATATATGATGTACCGGGTCGTTACCGACGGCACAGGCACCAGGGCGCAATTGGACGGGCGGGAGGTTGCTGGCAAGACAGGGACGACCAGTGCTGCCAAGGACGCTTGGTTCATCGGGTTCACCGCCGATTACGTGGTCGGCGTCTGGATGGGCTATGATGACAACACACCGCTTAGCGGCGTCACGGGCGGCGGGTTACCTGCCGATATCTGGCGCGAAACGATGAAGCGGGTCACCGAAGGGCTGCCTGCCACCCCGCTGCCGATGATCCGGCCCGCGGCCCCCCCGACCGTGCGCCCGGTAGCACCGCAACGCCAAGTCACGACCGCGCGCAGCGGCCGGCTGGGGGATCCGAACCGCAACGGGCGGCGACCAACGACGGAGGATATCATCCTTGACGTGCTGGGCCGCATTTTCGGCAACTAGCGGGCTTGCCCCACACCGATCGGCTACCCGACCGGCTGCCTAGGTGTTAGACTACGCCCATGCCAGCCCTTTGTCGTGCCTGCCTGACCCCGACCCCGGCCGCCCCGCGATGTGTCACCTGCGGCTCGCCGCGCGTGGTTGCGCATGACGAGCTGTTCGACCTCTCAATCGCCCATATGGATTGCGACGCATTCTACGCCTCGGTCGAAAAGCGCGACAATCCTGAGCTTCGCGACAAGCCTGTTATTATCGGTGGCGGGCGGCGCGGGGTGGTCTCGACGGCCTGCTATATCGCCCGGATCAAGGGCGTGCGCTCGGCCATGCCGATGTTTCAAGCGCTCAAGCTCTGCCCCGAAGCTGTCGTCGTGAAGGGCCGGATGAACACCTATGTGGAGGTCTCCAAACAGATCCGCGCCATGATGGAAGAGCTGACCCCCGATATTGAGCCGTTGTCGCTGGACGAGGCATTTCTGGACCTGTCCGGCACCGCAAGGCTTCATGGCCAGCCGCCTGCCGTGATGCTGGCCAAGCTCACCGCGCGGATGGAGGCGGAACTGGGGATATCCGGCTCCATCGGGCTGAGCCACAACAAGTTTCTGGCGAAAGTGGCCTCGGACTTGGACAAGCCGCGGGGGTTTTCCGTGATCGGAGAGGCGGAAACAAACGCGTTTCTGTTTGACAAACCCGTCTCCATGATCTGGGGCGTTGGCGCGGTGACCCGCGACAGCCTGGAGAAAGCCGGGATACGCACCTTCGCCGACCTGTTGCGGTGGGACCGGAAGGAGCTGGGCGCGCGGTTTGGCAGCATGGGCGACCGGCTTTGGCATCTGGCGCGCGGGCAGGACCGGCGCCGGGTTAGCGCCCACAGCCCCGTCAAAGGCATCTCGAACGAGACGACCTTCCATGATGACACGGCCAGCCTCGATATTCTGGACGGCCACCTGTGGCGCATGTCCGAGAAAGTATCGGACCGCGCCAAGGCCAAGGGCATTGCGGGCCGGGTCGTAACGCTGAAGCTGAAGACCGCGGATTTCAAGATCATCACCCGCCGCCAGTCGCTGCGGGACGCCACGCAAATGGCCGACCGCGTCTACCGCACCGCGCGGGGGTTGTTCGATCAGGCAGGCCATCCAGGGCCGTTTCGACTGCTGGGTGTCGGGATTTCCGACCTGATGCCGGAGACTGGGGCAGACTTGTCGGGCGACCTGCTGGACCCCGATGCTGGTAAACGCGGCAAGGCGGAGCGCGCCACCGACCGCATCCGCAACCGGTTTGGTCCCGACGCCATCATCAAGGGGCGCTCACTTAGGTGATGTAAGCCCGCAGCCTATTCGGCCGCCATTGAGACCTTCTTGCAGCCGATATCCGCGATCTCTGCCACGATACGGCTCATCAGCGCGCGGAACGTGTCAAAATTGGCATTCGGGCGCACGCGCTGTTCGTTCATATAAAGAGACCGGTCAATCTCGATCTGGATGGCGTGATGTTGGCGAGAGGGCTTGCCATAATGCTGCGTCGTGAAGGCGCCTGCAAAAGGCGCGTTGCGGCTGACGCGCAGCCCGGCCTCAAGGATGATGGTCTCGATCCGGTCAACGATCTCCCCGCTGGCGGAGGCACCAAAACGGTCGCCAAGCACCACCTCCGGCCGCAGCTGGCTGGATTGCGACACGGCATCGACGGCCTCATGCGGCATGGAGTGGCAGTCGATCAAAATAGCCTCCCCGAAATCGCGGCGGGTATTGCCCATCAGTTCGGCCAGTTGCTGGTGGTAGGGCCGCCAGTATTGCGCGATCCGCTCCTCTGCCTCGGCCATCTTCAGCTTGCCGCGATAAATCGACCGGCCATTGGCCACCACGCGGGGGATAACGCCCAGACCGCTGGCAATGCGCGGATTATGGGTAACCTGCCAGACCCCTTCGACCACCGCCGGATCCAACTCGTCAGCATTGCGGTTGAGGTCCAGAAACGCGCGCGGCATCCGCGCGGTCAGCAGCGGCGCCCCATGGGCGGGCGCGGAGGCTACAAGCAGGTCCATGAACGCGTCCTCGGACGACCGGATCGCAAGCTCGTCCAGCACCGTCCGGCGCATGAACGACCAGGGGTAATCCCGCCCGCTATGGGGGCTGGCGAAGACGACGCTTGTCGTCTGGATATTGGGAAGAAGCAGTTTGAATGCGTCTTTGGTCATAGAGCCTCACTTAGAGGAAAGTATAGGCCATTTTGTGACGAGTTCAAAAGGCCTTGAACCGGTTTCCGACTCCTTCTATAGAGCGCGGACCCCCCGTGCTTTGGCGCGCCTTGTTTGCTATGGGCGTGACGGAGATCAGGGGTCAGATGGGCGCTTAGCTCAGTGGTAGAGCACTTCGTTGACATCGAAGGGGTCACTAGTTCGAACCTAGTAGTGCCCACCATCGCATTCATACCCGCGCGGCCGTAACGGCTTGATGGGGAAGACAGAAACCTGAAGGCGCAAGCGCGCTGGACGACATTGGAGAACGACATGAAGGTCAAGAACTCGCTTCGCTCCCTCAAGTCGCGCCACCGGGATTGCCGGATCGTGCGCCGCAAGGGCCGTGTATACGTCATCAACAAAACGCAGCGTCGTTTCAAAGCCCGCCAGGGCTGAGACAATCGCCGCGACATGAAAAAAGCCGCTCCTGACGGGGCGGCTTTTTTCGTTTTGGGTTCATCATGGCGTTGCGCCCGACGTCCCGACAAACCAAAAGCGGGCCCCGCATCACCAAGGCCCGCCCCGACCCAAAAAAGGGCCACTGGAGATGGATCAACCAAAAGGGTGTTCCATCTGGTTGTCTGCATTTACTGCACAAAGTTTTCGGCTGGGCTTTCGTTGGTCAGCGCGAATTTCTTCTGGATGGCTTTAACATCGACATCCCGGGCACGATCAAAGTTCACCTTCGTCTCAGCAGGGCTTTCGTTGGTCAGCGCGAATTTCAGGGCTGCTTCAACGGGATTGCCGACGGAGGCCTCGTCCACGATGCGCTCGGCGGCGCTGTCATTGCTCAGGGCAAAAAACTGCTCGACGTTGTTAATTTCGGCGGCTGCAGGTGCTGCAAGTGCAAAGATAAGGGCTGCGGGTGCAATAAGGTTCTTCATGTGTTCGTCTCCAGTCTATGTGCCCATCCGGGCAATTTCGGTCCAGGCGCTACGCCGTTGGATGAGGTAGATATGGAGCCATCGCGGCGACCTTTCAATGCACTCTATGGCTAAAACTTAATATGATTTGCGCATATATGCACAGGACATTCTGGGTTCTGGCATGTTCCATCACGGGCGAGTGAATATGACATCACAAACTGTGAGGTCGCTGAAATTTAACGGTTTTATCAATCGAATCCAGGCTCAACCCAATCATGGCCGATCCACCTAAAGCTCTCGGCCAGCCCGCCATTCCTGCCAGCGTATCACCACCTGTGCCCCGAGCCGCGCAATCGGCGCCGGGGGCAGCCGTGACGGCGCATCGTGACCCAAAACCGCGGCAAGGCCATCGCTGCTCACATTGCAAGCCAGCTCAGCCGCCAGTTTGCCCGCAAGGGTGCCTTTCGCGGTGCCCAGCCCGTTCTGGCAGCACGCAGCAAACAACCCCTCGTCAAGCTGCCGTACGATCTGGACGTTGTTGCGGCTCAGGCAAAGCCTGCCCCCCCAGCGATGCGACATCTCGATACCGTTCAACGTCGGAAACCGTGCCGCAAGCGCCCGGTCGTGATCACGGGCGATCTGCGCGACGCGATTGCCCGGCACCTCAAGAGAGGGATCAAAGGTAAACCGGTTGCGCACAACAATCCTGTCGCCCCCCTCCCCGCTGATACGCCTAATGGTGCTGCCCATCGGGTCGGCAGAGGTCGCACCCCAGATGGGTGCTCCGCCAAGCTCAGCAACTTCATCCCCAGTCAACGGCCGGGTCATCGAGGCATAGGTGAACACATGCATCAGGCGGCCGGGAAAATAGCCGAAGCTGTTAATATGCCCGTTGACCGCCAGAATGACCCTCGGGGCGGTTACCTGCCCCTTTGGCGTAGTGGCCACCCAGTCAGCGCCGCGGCTCAACCCGGTCACGGGGCTGTTCTCAAACAGCTGAACCCGGTCGGAGGCCAGCCCCCGCGCCAGCGACCGCACATAAAGCGCAGGCTGTATCATCGCAGATCCGGGCGTGAACAGCCCGCTTTGATAATAGGTGCTGCCGGTGACCTCTTGCATTTTGGTGGCGTCCAACAGCTCGAACGGCTCGTCCATGGCGCCAAGGTGGCGGGCGTAGTCGAGGTTGTGCTGATGCCCGCGCGCCGTGGCAGCCGCGTTGATCTTGCCGCTGACCGTATAGGCCTCCGCGCTCATGTCATATTCGGCGGCGGCCTCGCCGGCAAAGGCGATCCCATCCCGGTTCAGCCGGGTCTGGGCGCGGTCGCCCTCTAACCCGCCAGCGT
This sequence comes from uncultured Litoreibacter sp., assembly GCA_938030665.1. Classification (GTDB taxonomy): domain Bacteria; phylum Pseudomonadota; class Alphaproteobacteria; order Rhodobacterales; family Rhodobacteraceae; genus Litoreibacter. The sequence continues at coordinate 14,794 of CALHHY010000052.1, forward strand.
AGCTGCCCGATGACAGGTCATGCGGCAGGTCGATCATGAAGCCCGAATTGCGCCCGGCCGGCCCCTCCCCCACGCGGGTGGCGTCGACCACGGCGATGCGCGCGCCGGGCTGTAATTGCGACAGGCGGCGCGCGGCGGCCAACCCCGCAAACCCCGCGCCAATCACAAGCCAGTCGACGGTTACCTTATCTTGCAGCACACGAGGGGCCGGCCCTTCCGGCAGCAAAGCATTCCACCCGGCGGGGCCGGGATCGACGGGCAGGCGCGCCACTTTCACGGCTAGTGATCCTGATTGAGCGCGTCTGCCGCCGGGATTTCCCGCTCCCGCCGGGCGATATAGTCCAACAGCGCCTCGTTCACAGCCGGATCGAGCGTCGGTTCTTCATACTCGTTCAGAAGATCGCGCGCGCGTTGCAGGGCGCGTTCGTTGATCTCCATCCCGCCTTCGGCCTGCCATTGCTCAATCGCGTCATTGTTGAACATCTCAGGCATGAAAAACGCGCGCTGGAAGTTTTCCAACGTGTGGGGGTGGCCTAGGTAATGCCCGCCAGGGCCAATGTCGCGCACGGCCTCAAGGGCTGCGTCGAAATCGTCCCAGCGGATGCCTTCTGCCATGCGGTAGCCCATCGCGCAGACCTCGGCATCGACCACAAACTTAGCCATCGAACAATGCATCCCCGCCTCGTTCCACCCGGCGCTGTGCCACATGTAATTGGCCCCCGCCATCAGCACCGCATTCATGGTCATCGCACTTTCATAGCCCGCCTGCGCGTCAAAGGTCTTGGCCCCACCAAGCGTGTTCGAGGTGCGCCAGGGGACGTCGTAGAACCGCGCCATCTGCCCGATCATGAAATTCATCAGGCTGATCTCCGGCGTCCCCGCCATCGGCGCGCCGGATTTCATCGACACGGTCGACAGGTAGTGGCCGTAAATGGCAGGCGCGCCTTTGCGCACCACCTGGGTGTAGGCCAGACAGCTCAGCGCTTCAGCATTCAATTGCGCCACCGTCGGCGCGACGGAGGCAGGGGTATTCGCACCCCCCAGCACAAAAGGTGAGCACAGGATCGGCTGGTTCCGCTTGGAAAACGCGCGCAACGCCCCCAGCATCGTCTCGTCCCAAACCAATGGCGAGTTCCCGTTGCAATTGCCGGTACAGACCGCATGCGTCTCCATATACTCGGCCCCAAACAGCAGCGCGCACATCTCCATCACGTCTTCCGCGTTTTTGGGGCTGGTCGTCATCCCCATGAACGTCTTGTCGCTGTGCTTCATGGAGGAATAGGTGATCCGCAGATGCCGTTGGCTGATCGGGTGATCGTAAGGCTCTACGATATGATGCGCGGAGGAGTGCATCGCCGGCAGCACGTGGCTGAGCTTATGAAAATTGGCGAGGTCGTCCAGCGTCGGGTTCCTGCGCACATCATCCAGGTCGCGCAGGTAGGGCGCGCCGGTCATCGGAACAAATATCCCATGATCCCCGCCAAAGGGCAGGTTATTGGCCGGGTTGCGCGCATGATAGGTAAAACTCGACGGGATCGTCGCAATCAGCTCCCGCACTAGCCCCCGGTCCAGATGCACCGTCTCCCCGCGCACATCCGCACCCGCGCGGCGCCAATCCTCCAGCGCAATCTCGTCGCGGAACACAACCCCCACATCCTCCAATATCCCCATCGAGGCCGCGTCAATCTTTTCGATCTGTTCGGCGTCCATCGGCTCCACCAATGGCAGCTTGCGCTTGAGCGCCGGCAACATCGTGATGTCACGCTGCTGCCGCACCGCCTTCCGCGCCCCCCGGCCGCGGCGGGTGGTGCCTACGGCTTCAACCGACATTGTCGCCTTCGCTTGGGTCGGTAAGCTCCACCCAAATCGTCTTCAGCTCGGTATACTGGTCATGGGCATGCGTGCCGTTGTCTCGACCGCCGAAGCCTGACTGTTTGTAGCCGCCGAAAGGTGTCGCAGCGTCACCCTCGCCGTAGCTGTTGATTGTCACCGTGCCCGCGCGGAGTTGGCGCGCCGCTTGCAGGGCCTTGCGGCCATGGGCGGTAAAGATGCTGGCGGTCAGGCCGTAATCGGTGTCGTTGGCCACTTCGATGGCCTCGTCCGGCGTGGCCACTTCGATGACGGCGAGGACGGGGCCAAAAATCTCCTCCCGTGCTTTTGGGTCGTCGCGGGTAACCTCCAGCACTTGCGGGGCCACATATGGCCCGTCGCCGCCCCCGATATAGCTGCGGACCTTGGCGCAATGTTCGGCGTCAATGAGCGCGCCAATATGGGTGGCAGGGTCCAAAGGATCGCCGACCTTCCAGTCGCGCAGCCGCGCCTTGATCCGCGCCAATAGGTCAGCCTTGACGCCCGATTGCACGATCAGCCGGGAGATCGCAGAGCAGTTTTGCCCTGCGTTCCAAAACGCGCCATTGACCACATGCTCGGCCACATGGTCGAAGTTTTCGGCGTCCTCCAGAACGATGCAGGGGTTCTTGCCGCCGCATTCGAGCACCACCTTCTTCAGGTTGCTTTCCGCCGCGTATTTCAGAAACAGACGCCCCGTCTCCGTCGAGCCGGTGAAGCTGACCATGTCGACGTCCTTATGGCGGCCCAAAGGCTCCCCCACGCTAGGCCCGTCGCCCGGCAGCACCTGCAGCACGCCGCGCGGCACGCCTGCCTCAGCGGCCAGTTCAGCCACGCGCAGCGCGGTCAGAGAGGTCTGTTCGGCCGGTTTCACAATCACGCAACACCCCGACGCCAGCGCGGGCCCAATCTTCCAGGCGAGCATCAGCAGCGGGAAGTTCCAAGGCAGCACGGCAGCGACCACGCCAATGGGTTCGCGCACGATCATCGACAGCGCGTCGTCACCTGACGGCCCCATCTGGTC
>CALHHY010000053.1 GCA_938030665.1 uncultured Litoreibacter sp.
GCGATTGGGTCCACGGCCAGCGGGTGGGTTTCGGCAGAATAATCATGGCCGTCCTGAATGTCGTGCCAATCGCCTTGGCGGAAGACCTCCAACGCGGAGAAGCCCGATTTATAACCCATCTTGGGGGAGTTCGGCACCCAGTAGCCCAGATAGACGTAAGGCAGGCCGGCCTCCTGCGCGATGCGCACATGGTCCAGAATGATGAAGCTGCCAAGGGAATTACGGGCGAGGTCCGGGTTGTAGAAGGAATAAACCATCGACAGCCCGTCATCCAACACATCCGTCAGGCAGGTGGCCGTCAGGTCAGGCTCTTTTCCCTCGCGGTCCCAATACTCGATCACGCGGCTTTTGACCGGTGTTTCCTCGATCATGGCGGCGAATTCAAAAATATCCATGTCAGCCATGCCGCCGTCGGCGTGACGGGATTCGAGATAGCGGCGAAACAGCTCGAACTGTTCTTCGGTGGCCCAGGGGCTGGTCGCTTCGCGCTTGAGATGCGCGTTACGGTTCAGGATACGGCGTTGTGACCGGGACGGTTTGAAATCATCGACCCGGATTCGGGCAGAAAGGCAGGCCGAACATTCCGCGCATGAGGGGCGGTAAAGCACGTTCTGCGAGCGCCGAAAGCCCTGCTTAGACAAGGTGTTATTCAGCGTTGTTGCATGCTCTCCCTGCAGGGCGGTGAACAGCTTACGCTCCCGCCGGCCCTCAAGATAGGGGCAGGATTGTGGGGCAGTCACGTAGAACTGCGGGGCAATAGGCAACGTGTGGCGCATGACGTCGAGACTGTCCTGTGGTTTGCGCGAGCCTAGCAACGCTTGCGCGGGACGACAAACTCTTTTTCATTTGACTTAACAGCTGGTTAACAGGGCGCCAGAATTGGTCAGCTGTAACGCGATGGCCGGTTGATTGCGGCGGTTCCGCACAGCATGTCATGCAGGCCCTGACGCCGTTCGGAACCGAGCATCAGCACGACGGAGATCACCTGCGGAAAGAAGAAACCCGAGGCGACCATATAGGCAGATGTGTGGATCAGGGCCTCGGCCGTATCAAGCGGTGCGCCCTCGCGGTTGCGCAGCTCGATATTGAACAGTCGCATGCCCCATGTGGCCGACCCACGGGTGATGGTGCTGACGCGGTAGATGAAGCTGAGGACCAAGAAAACAAGCGGGAAGAAAAACCAGCCGACAAACAGGGGCAGGGTCGCCGCAACTGCGGAAAACAGCGCGATCACCACAATATCGACGAGCCAAGCCAAGAGCCTTTTCGTCGGCACGTTCTCGTAGAATTCCGGCTGGGTGGCCGGGTCGGGCAATCCGCTATCTGTCATGGTGAAAGACATGGGGGCTGGGCCTCTGCTGTCAAAGGGGTGCGGGGGAAAATTTCCCCCGCAAACTGTCATAAATGGCTTCGATTTAGGCTTTCGCAGGTGTTTCTCCGTTGTCACCCTCGTCCGAGGGATGCGCCTCTTCAGCGCGTTCGGCCATGAAGGAGTCGAACTCAGACTTGTCCTTGGCCTCGCGCAGCCGCTCCAGGAAGCTTTCGAACGCGTGCTGTTCGTCTTCGAGCCGCTTCAGCATATCGGCCTTGTAGCTGTCAAAGGCGGTGTTGCCGGAGGATTTGAAACCGGCCCGGCGGGCTGGGGTGCGATTGGCGCGGCAGCTTCCGTTAATCATGCGTTTGCTCCAGATCATATAGGCGAGAAGGGCAAGGCCAATGGGCCAGAAGAAGATAAAGCCAAGCACGGTGGCCGCGATCCACGCGCCTTTGCCGCGGGCATCCAGCCACATCTCGGCCCGTGCGAAAAACGAGGGCTGCGTATGGGTAACAGTATTCATCGGGGGCTCCTGTTGTGAGAGAAAGTTAATGTTATTCACATTTACATAAATGGGGACACCGAAACCCTTTGCAAGGGGAATGGCTGAAAAAAGTGCCATGCGGCGAGGCACCAATACTACAAATGGAAAAGGCGCCCGCAGACCGCAGGCGCCTTCTACCTGAAACTGAGCTGTTGTTTACGAGGTCAGTTCGTAGGCGCGCTCCCCATGCTGGGCGAGGTCCAGCCCGGTGGTTTCGGCTTCTTCGTCAACGCGCAAAGGGGTGATGAGGCCGACCAGCTTGATCAGCACGATTGTCACCACCAGCGTGTAGATGCCCACGATGGCCAGCCCGCCCAATTGCGCGGCCCAGCTGCCCTGGCCGAAGACCGCGATCATGATCGTGCCGAAGACGCCGCCGACGCCATGGACCGCGAAGACGTCCAACGTGTCGTCGATATTAATCACGTTGCGTACCAGGTTCACGGCCTCTTGGCACAGAACACCCGCGACGCCGCCGATGACCAGCGCCTCGACCGGGCCCACAAATCCCGAGGCGGGTGTGATGGAGGCCAGACCCGCAATGGTGCCGGTCACGATGCCCGCAAGGGAGGCTTTGCCGAACTTCACACGCTCCCACAGCGCCCAGGTGAGTGAGGCCGTCGCAGCAGAGATATGGGTCACCGTGATCGCCATAGCAGCACCGCCATCGGCGGCCAG
>CALHHY010000054.1 GCA_938030665.1 uncultured Litoreibacter sp.
GTAAAGATGATCACCGTCTGCGGGGCGGAGCTGGCCAGCGCGAAGGTCACCGCCGTGCCCAGAAACGGGGCGGAGCAGGGCGTCGCCAGCACCGCGGCCAAAGCGCCCGTGGCGAAATCACCGGCCAGCCCCTGACGGCCCGCATTGGACATCTTCGTGTTCAGCGATTGCGGCAACGTGATCTCGAACAGGCCAAAGCAATTTGCTGCGAAAAGGGTTACGATACCGGCCATGATCGCCAGAAAGACCGGGCTTTGGAACTGGATGCCCCAACCAACCGCACCGCCGCCTGCGCGGATGGCGATCAGCACGGCGGCAAGCGCCCACATGAAGGCCAGCACGCCCAGGGCGGTTGCGATGAACCCGGCGCGAACCTGCGCGCGGGTCTGGTCCGCGGCTTTCAGGACGGAGGCGAACTTGATGCTGAGCACAGGCAGGACGCATGGCATGACGTTCAGGATCACGCCCCCGATAAAGGCCAGCACGAAAACCCAGGCGAGGCTTTGGCCTGCCGCTAGGGGGCCGGCAGGCAGGGTGACGGATGTGTCCGGTGCGAATTCTGCCGCCCGCCCGCCATCGGTGACGACCAGGCGTAGCTGTGGCGGGTCCTCAGGGGCGGAGAGGATGTCAAACCCCACCCGCGCCTTGGTGCCGCCTGCTGTAAGGGTGACCTCTGGCGCACTGAATGCTGTGTCCAGCCCCATATCAGGGATCACGCTCAGCGCGGTGAGCGCCGTGTCGCTGGCCACGGAAACCTCCAGCCGTGCGGCCGCTAGATCAAGGGACGCGCCGTCAATGTCCAGGCCCCCGGCAGGCCCAATGGCGGGCAGGCGCGCGGCGGCATCGGCAATAAGCGCGCCTGCGTCGCGGTCAATTGCGGTGCCGGGGGGCAGCAGCAAAGACAGCTCGAACAGCTCCGGCACGCAAAGCTCCGCACAGACCAGCAGGTTGACGGAGGTCGTCAGAATGAGCGTCTCCCCCGGCTCGGCGACGGTGAGACGGATCGGAAACGTGACCTCCGTCTCATAGCCGTAATTTTCAATGTCAAAAGCCTCGAACCGGGTAGGGGCGGGCCATTGCAGCTCAGCGTCGGCGAGGTTTGTAGAGGCCGACCAGTCCAGCTCAACCGGGTAGCCGACGGCACCGGGCGCGCGCCAATAGGTCTTCCAACCGGGGGCCAGCGTCACATGCAGCCCGGCCGAGATCACGCCCGCATCGGGCGCCACGCCATTTTCGGCCGTGATCAGCCGCGCCGTGATCCGCTCGCTCACGTAGGCGACAGAGCTGCCCGCCTGCGCGGCAGAAATGCCGGTCAGCAGCAGGGCCGCGAGGCCAAACAGGAGCTGGCGAACAAGGGTCATCATGGGCTTTCTCGGCTGATCATCGCCGGGCGAGGGCGCGTGTTACGCACCAGATCAGGCATTCATATGGCAAGCGCAAGAATAATGGCTTAATTTCACCACTCTGTTACCCGCTGTTAACTCGGATACTACTGGCCTTGTGGGGGACGGCGCGGTAATGCTGACCAACACGGGAACGCCCGCATATGTGCCATAAGGACTGAGTAAGATGCAGAAATATTTGATGGCGGGCGCTGCCGCCCTGGCAATGAGCCTGTCCGCCACGATGCCCGCTGCGGCACAAACGCTGGACGAGGCCGAGCTGCGCGCACTGGTACTGGACACGATCCGCGAGAACCCTGAGATCATCCGCGAGGCGATCGAACTTTTGCAACGGCGCGAGGCAGAGGCCCAGGCAGAGGCCGTGGCTTTCGCCGTTCAGGCCCAGCAGGGGGCATTGCAGAATGACCCGAACGCGCCGGTGATCGGCAATCCCGACGGCGACATCACCATTGTGGAGTTCTTCGACTATAATTGCAGCTATTGCCGCAGGGTGTTCCCGGCTGTGCAGGAACTTGTGGCCTCCGACAGCAATATCCGTGTGGTGATGCGCGAATGGCCGATCCTCGGTGAGGAAAGCGTCTTTGCCGCCCGCGCCTCGCTGGCCTCCCGCAAACAGGGCAAATACGAGGAATTCCACAACGCGCTGATGGCCAACCAGGGCCGCGCGAGCGAGGCCAATGTGCTGAGCATCGCCGATGATCTGGGCATGGATCTCGACCAGCTGCGCGCCGACATGAACAGCCCCGAGATTGATGCCCATTTTGCCGCGAGCCAGCAGCTTACCCAAAGCCTCGGGCTCCAGGGGACGCCGGCCTTTGTCTTCGGCGATCAGCTTGTTCCGGGCGCCATTGAGCTGGATCAGATGCGACAGCTGGTTGAACAGCAGCGCGGTTAGGGCGTCTTTTGGGGCCAGACGCCCGCTTTGGCGCAGGGGAGGGGTACAGGGGGCTTTGCCCCCCGGCGCGTGCCGCGCCTCCCCCCAGAGTATTTTCGAAGCAATGATGAGGGTTAGGCGTTCTGGATAAGCGTGCTGATTTCTTCGACCTTTTGGGATAGCAGCGCCCGGTCGCCCTTGGCCTCGACATTGAGGCGCAGCACGGGTTCGGTGTTGGATTGTCGCAGATTGACGCGCCACTCGCCCATATCAAGGGACACGCCGTCCAGCCGGTCCACGTCTTTGGCCTTTGGGACATATGTCGCCTCGAACGCGTCGATGGCGGGTTGCTTATCGTCAAGCTTGAAATTGATCTCCCCCGAAGAGGGGAAGCGGCTTTGCATGTCGGCCACGAGCGCGGAAAGCGGTTGGCCCATGCGGCAGATATGTTCGGCCACCAGCAGCCAGGGGATCATGCCGCTGTCGCAATACATGAAGTCGCGGAAATAGTGATGTGCGGACATCTCGCCGCCATAGACGGCGTCGACCTCGCGCATTTTGGCCTTGATATGGGAGTGGCCGGATTGGGATGCCACAGCTTCCCCACCACCCTGGCCCACAAGGTCCAGAAGCGCCCAGACCACGCGCGGGTCATGGATGATCTTCGCACCTGGGTATTTCGGCAGGAAGGCAGAGGCCAGAAGGCCCACCACATATTCGCCGTCCACAAACCCGCCGGTTTCGTCAAAGAAGAAGCAGCGGTCGAAATCGCCGTCCCAGGCCACCCCCAGATCGGCGCCCTCGGCGATCACCTTGTCGGCCGTCTGCGCGCGGTTTTCGGGCAGCAGCGGGTTGGGGATGCCATTGGGAAAGCTGCCATCGGGGGCATGATGCTGGCGGATGAAGGTGAAGGGTGCGCCGGCGGCCTTGATCTTGTCGGCGATGACATCGAAGGCAGGACCGGCCACACCATTGCCGGCATTGACCACGATCTTCAGCGGCTTCAGCGCGCTGTGATCTAGAAAACCCGCGACGCGGTCTGCATAGGCGTCGCGCGGGTCCTGCTTGCTGTAGCTGCCTTGTGGTTTCGCGGGGCCGAAATCGTCGCTTTTGCAAAGCGCTGCAATCTCCCCCAACCCGTCGGCGGCGGAGATCGGGCGGGAGCCCGCGCGCACCATCTTGATGCCGTTATAGTCAATCGGATTGTGGGAGGCGGTCACCATCAGCCCGCCGCCTGCTTCCAGATGGGTGGTGGCGAAATAAACCTCCTCGGTCCCGCACAGGCCGATATCGACGACATCCACGCCCTCGTCACGCAGGCCTGCGGTCAGCGCCTCGGCCAGTTGCGGCGAGGTGGGACGGATGTCATAGCCGATCACCACAGAGCCTGGCTGGATCGCTGCGGCAAAGCCGCGTCCGATCTTATAGGCGAGCTCGTTATTCAGCTCTTCGCCCAGTTTGCCGCGCACATCGTAACTTTTGAAACAAGACAGCATGTCGATCAGGTCCTTATTCTGCTTGGTGGTGAGCTAACGCGAAACTGCGACAAAACCAAGGGCTTCCATACAAAAACGGCCCGCCCCAGAGGGGCAGGCCGCGGTGAGTTTTTGCAAGCGTCGCTCAGATTTCGTCGGGCAGCAGCAGGTTCAGCGCAATGGCGATGATTGCAGTCGGTGCCACGGCGGAAGTCGCCAGGATTTTCACCACGCCCGGAAGATACTGCACCGCTGACGGCACCAGGTTCAGGCCCAGCCCGGCAGCCAGCGACACGGCGATGATCACCATATTGCGGCGGTTCATGTTGACTTCAGTCAGCATGTTCAGGCCCGCAGCGGCAACCATCCCGAACATCACGATCACCCCGCCGCCCAGCACCGGCAGCGGCATGGACGCGATGACCGCGCCGATCTTCGGGATCAACCCGCAGACGATCATGATCAGGCCTGCAATGGTCACGACATGGCGGCTCATGATGCCGGTCATGCCAACGATGCCCACGTTCTGGCTGAAGGAGGTGTTCGGCAGCCCGCCAAAGACGCCAGCAACAGCAGTGCCCAGCCCGTCAGCATAGGTGGCGCCTGCGATTTCTTTATCGGTGGCGACGCGGCCTGCGCCGGCCTTGGTTGTTGCGGATGCGTCACCAACGGTTTCGATTGCGGAAACAATGGAGACGAGCGTGACGGCGATGACGGCACCCAGGCTGAACTCGAACCCATAGGGCAGGGGCTGGATGGAGGTAATCCAGGAGGCATTGGCCACCGCGCCGAAACTCACCATGCCCAGAACGATGGCCAGCAGGTAGCCCGCCAGCAGGCCGATCAGGATGGCGGCGTTGGAAATCGGGCCTTTCATGAAGAATTTCAGCACGAGGCTCACGATAACCACGGTCAGGGCCACTGACCAATGTTTCAGCGAGCCGAAGCTTTCGGCGGCCATCTGGAAGTCAGCGGCCCCGCCGGCGGCGTATTTGATCGCCACTGGGATCAGGTAAAGGCCGATGGCCAGGATCACGAGGCCCGTGACGAGCGGCGGGAACAGCCAGCGCAGATGCTGGATGACGGTGCCCAGCAGGAAGTGGATCACGCCCCCGATGATGCAGGCCGACAGCGCCACGCCCAGCCCTTGGGTGGCCGCAATGCCTGCCAGCACGCCGACAAAGGCGAAGGAGGTGCCTTGCATGATCGGCAGTCGCGCGCCAATCGGGCCGATGCCCACGGTCTGAAACAGGGTGGCAACACCTGCAAACAGCATGGCCATCTGGATCAGATAGACCTGCTCGGCGGAGCCGAAGGCCAGCCCCGCGGCACCTGCCACGATGATGGACGGCGTCACGTTGGAGGCAAACATCGCCAGAACGTGCTGTAACCCCAACGGGGCTGCCTGAATAAGCGGGGGCGTCGTATTCGGATCGGAATACGCGCCCGGATGTGCGGTGGTGTCGGTCATGTTGGAACTGTCTCCCCGTGTCTGTCCCGTTCGTAATTCCCCGGCTTGGCAGTAGTGGCGCCGGTTTTCTTTTGCTTGTTGCCCGCGCAGCTGCGGGTCAAAAGGGCGCTGCGGCCCGATGGGTCGATTTTTGCGGCTTTTCCGTCAAAACCTAGCCGGTCTGCGACATGTTTGCCTATATCTTGTGCGCTTTTGGGCTTTTGCGGCTCAGAACAGGGCGGCGTGGCGGTTGACGTCCTTGTAGAGCAAATAACGAAACGGCCCGTCCCCGGTGGCGCGGCAGGCTTGCGGGCAAAAGGCGCGCAGCCACATGAAATCGCCGGGACCCACCTTGACCCAGTCGGTGTTCAGCAGATAATCGGCGGTGCCTTCGAGCACGAACAGCCCGTGCTCCATCACATGGGTTTCCTCAAACGGGATGACCCCGCCGGGTTGAAAGTTGACAATGTTGACGTGGAAGTCGTGGCGCAGGTCGGCCGGGTCGACGAAGCGGGTGGTTGACCATTTGCCACCCGTACCCGGCATCTCGATTATGGTGCCGTCCGTGTCGTGGGTCACGAAGCCCTCGGGGGCGGGAATGCCTTCCACGGGCTGGTACCGTTTGCGGATCCAGTGGAAGGTCGCAGGTATGTCGCCCGTGTTGTGCAGCCGCCAGCCCTGACCTGCTGGTAGGTAGGCATAGCTGCCGGGGCGCAAGGCGTGGGTGCCGGTGGCGTCTTGCAACGTCATGTCGCCAGAGGTGACAAAAAGCACGGCTTGTGCCTGAGAGTTTTCTTCCGGCCGGTCGGAGCCGCCGCCGGGGGCAAGCTCGACAATATATTGCGAAAACGTCTCTGCAAAACCGGTCATCGGGCGGGCGATCATCCACATCCGCATGCCCGTCCAATGCGGCAGGTAGGAGGTCACGATATCGCGCATCGTACCTGCCGGCAGCAGCGCGTAGGCCTCGGTGAAAACCGCCTTGCCGGTCAGCTTGTCGCTTTGCGTGGGCAGACCGCCCATGGGGGTTGCGTAGGCCATCGTCTACTCCGGCAGCATGTCTTGAAGGCGGAAAAAGGCGATGCGCTCCACCTGAGCGCAGGCCTCGGCGAACTCCGCCTCTGACGTGTGGCCGATGCGGCGCTTGAAGGCCTCCATGATCGACGTCTTGTCATGGTCCCGCACCGCGATAATGAAAGGAAACCCATGCTTTGTGGTGTATTCTTCATTGAGCGCGGTGAAGGTCTTCCGCTCCTCATCGGTCAGGGCATCAAGGCCCGCTGACGCCTGCTCCGCGGTGCTTTCCTTGGTCAGACGATTGGCAGCGGCGAGCCTGCCTGCAAGGTCCGGGTGCGCGTCGAGCACGTCCAACCTGTCAGGCGCAGGGGCGGCGCGGAACGCGCGGATGAGGGCCGCATGCAGGCCAGCGGCGCTGTCATGAGCGGGGCCAAGCTCAAGCTGCCACGCTTGCGCCGCGACCCAGTCGGAATGCTCGAACACGCCGCCATAGGTCGCCACAAACGTATCGCGATCCATCAGCGAGGGGCGGGTGCGCGGGGCGGGCGGATGGGTGGCGCGCCAATGGGCGGCGATCTGCGCACGGGTGGCAAACCAGACGCCTTCATGGGAATTGGCATAGTCGATGAAGCGTTTCAGCGCCTGCACCCGGCCCGGACGGCCCACAAGGCGGCAATGCAGTCCGATCGACATCATCTTCGCCGCACCCTCCGCCCCTTCGGCGTAAAGCGCATCGAACGTGTCGCGCAAATAGGCCTCGAACTGATCGCCGGAGTTGAAGCCCTGCGGCGTGGCAAAGCGCATGTCGTTGCAGTCCAGCGTGTAGGGCACGACCAGCTGATCATGGCCGTCAAACCGCGCGTAATAGGGCAGGTCGTCGGCGTAGCTATCGGCGCAATAGTCGAACCCGCCTTCCTCAGCCACCAGCCGTAGCGTGTTCTCTGAGCAGCGCCCGGTATACCAGCCGCGCGGGCGGGTGCCGGTGACCGCGGTATGCAGCTTGATGGCGGCGTGCAGGTCGGCGCGTTCTTCCTCCTCCGTGTAGTCCTTGTATTCGATCCATTTCAGGCCGTGGCTTGCGATCTCCCACCCGGCATCCTGCATGGCGGCGACTTGTTCGGGGGCGCGGGCCAGCGCAGTGGCCACGCCGTAGACGGTGACGGGCAGGTTTTTCAGCAGCCGGTGCAGCCGCCAGAACCCGGCGCGCGCCCCGTATTCGTAGATCGATTCCATGTTCCAGTGCCGCTGCGCGTCCCAGGCGGCGGCGCCTACGATTTCGGACAGGAACGCCTCCGACGCCTTGTCACCGTGGAGGATGTTATTCTCCCCACCTTCCTCATAATTCAGCACGATCTGAACGGCGATCCTGGCGTTGCCGGGCCATTTGGGGTCGGGGGTGCGCGGGCCGTAGCCGCGCATATCTCTGGGGTATCTGTTCATGGGCCTAGCTTTAGGCGAATGCAGCCGGGGGGCAAGCGTCAAGCGGCGCGGGTGCGCAAGGTTGCGCGCAGGAAGGCCGCAATAAAGAGGCTCGACAGGATCAGCACGATGGTGGGCGCGGGGGCGCTGTCGATGAAGAAGCTAAGGTAAATCCCTGCGCAGCTTGAGAAAACGGCGACCGCCACCGCGATGAACAGCATCTGCCCGAAGCGCCGCGTGATCAGGAAGGCTACCGCGCCCGGGCCGACCAGAAAGGCGATGGCCAGGATGATGCCCACGGCTTTGAGCGCGGCGACCACGGTAAGGGAGATCACGGCCAGCAGCCCGAAATGCAGGTAGCGCACATTCAGGCCAAGCGCGCGGGCCTGCTGCTCGTCAAAGGCATGGAGCAGCAGATCGCGCCAGAAAATCAGCAAAAGCCCGGTGACGACCACGGCGATGACGCCGGTCAGCCACAAGTCGGGCGGCCCCACGCCCAGCATGTTGCCAAACAGGATGTGGTCCAGATGCACCTCGCTTTCGATCTTGGTGTAAAGAACGATGCCAAGCCCGAACATTCCAGAGAAGACGACGCCCATCACCGTGTCGCGCTTGACGCGGGAATTCTCGTCAATCCAGCCGGTCAAAAGCGCGCAGGCCATGCCGGCCACGAACGCCCCGATGATCAGCGGGATACCCGCGACATAGGCCAGCACGATGCCCGGAAAGACCGCGTGGCTGATGGCGTCGCCCATCAGCGACCAGCCCTTGAGCACCAGAAAGCAAGAGAGCAGCGCGGCAGGCACGGCCAGCATGATGGTAATCAGGAAGGCGTCCCGCATGAAGGGGAATTGGAAAGGCAGCAGCAGCTCGTCCATGTCAGACAGCCTTCGCCGCGCGCCGGCGCGAGGCCAACATCCCGTGTTTCGGCGCGAACAAAAAGGCCAGCCCAAAGACCGTGGCTTGCAGGCAGACGATCACCCCGCCCGTGGCCCCATCGAGGAAATAGCTGATATAGGCCCCGAAAAATGACGTCAGCGCCCCGATGGCCACCGACACCATCAGCAGGCGCGGGAAGCGGTCGGTCAGCAGATAGGCGGTCGCACCCGGCGTGACGACCATGGCGATGACCAGGAACGCCCCTACGGTCTGCAGCGCGGCCACGGTGCTGGCGGATAGCAGGATGAAAAACATCAGCTTCAGCCGGTCGGGGTTCAACCCGATGGAGCGCGCGTGGCTTTCATCGAAAAACGCAACCATCAGGTCCTTCCACTTGGCCAGCAGGATCGCCAGTGACACGAAGCCGATGATCGCCAGCTGCAAGATGTCAGAGGGGGAGATGGCCAGGATATTGCCCAGAATGATTGTCTGGATGTTGATGGAGCTGGGGGATAGCGACACCATGAAAAGCCCCAACCCGAAGAAGGAGGTGAAGATCAGCCCGATGATCGCATCCTCCTTCAACCCGGTGCGCTGGTTGAGAAACAACATCGCCGCACCCGCCAACCCGCCTGCGAAAAAAGCACCAAGCGCGAAGGGCAGGCCCAGCATGTAAGCCCCTGCGACCCCCGGCACGATGGAATGGCTGAGCGCGTCACCGATAAGCGACCAGCCCTTGAGCATCAGATAGGCCGACAGGAACGCGCAGACCCCGCCCACAAGGGCGGAGACCCACATCGCGTTGAGCATGTATTGATAGGCGAAGGGCTCAAGCAGCAGGTCCATCGGCCTTCTCCTTGTCGTCCTCATCCTCGTCATGGTGGTCGTAGATGACGAAGGGCCGCTCGTCGTCGGAGATCACGGTCAGGCGGCGCGTATCTTCGTCATCATCGTGCAAATCCGCGCCCTGCATCACGAAATGGCGCAGCACACCGCCAAAGGCGCGTTCGAGGTTGCGGGAGGTGAAGATCTCCTCCGTCGGGCCGTAATCGAGCACGGTCCCCTTGATCAAAATGGTGCGGTCGCAGAATTCCGGCACGGAGCCCAGGTTATGGGTGGAGACCAGCATCACCCGCCCCTCGTCGCGCATCTCACGCAGCAGCTTGATGATCTCGTCCTCGGTCTGCACATCGACCCCCGTGAAGGGCTCGTCCAGCAGGATTACCTTGCTGTCCTGCGCCAGCGCGCGGGCCAGAAAGACGCGTTTCTTCTGGCCGCCGGACAACTCGCCAATCTGGCGCTTGCGATAGTCGATCATGCCGACGCGGGTCAGCGCGTCTTCAACGGCGCGGTGGTCGGCGGGTTTGGCGATGCGCAGAAACCCCATATGGCCGTAGCGGCCCATCATCACGACGTCCTCCACCAGAACGGGGAAGGACCAGTCGACCTCCTCCGCCTGCGGGACATAGGCCACGACATTGCTTTTCAGCGCGTCTTTGACGGAGCCGCCGAGCACAGTGATCGCCCCCGCCGCCGTCGGCACAAATCCCATGATCGCCTTGAAAAGCGTTGACTTGCCCGACCCGTTCACGCCCACTAGCGCGGCGATGGTCCCCGTTGGCAGCTCGAACGACGCATCGCGCAGGGCGGTGTGCCCGTTGCGGTAGGTGACGGTAATGCCCTGGGCCGTGAGGCCGGTCGTTGTCATTCAGTGAGGCCTTCTGCGATGATGCTGACGGTCTCGCGCAGCAGATCGATATAGGTGGGCACGGGGCCTTCTTTGGCGCTTAGGCTGTCAACATAAAGCGCGCCGCCATATCTGGCACCGGTCTCACGCGCCACCTGCTCAGCCGGGGCGGGGGAGACTGTGGATTCCGAGAAAACGACCTTGATGTCATGTTCCCGCACTGTGTCGATGACGTTGCGCACCTGGCTCGGCGTGCCTTGGGCGTCGGCGTTGATCGGCCAGAGGAACAGCTCCCTCAAGCCGAGGTCGCGGGCGAGGTAGGAAAACGCGCCTTCGGAGGTGACCAGCCAGCGATCTTCCTCCGGCACCGCCGCGATCTGCGCTTTCAGCGGGCCAATGACCTCCAGCAACTCCTGCTTGTACGCGTCGCCGTTGGTGGCATAGGTCGCCGCATTGTCGGGGTCATGCTTCGAGAAGGCCGCAACGATATTGTCCACATAGATCAGCGCCGCATCAACCGACATCCACGCATGCGGGTTGGGCTTGCCGTCATAGGGGCCTTTATTGATGCTCATCGGTGCGACCCCGTCGCTGACCACGGCGGAGGGGACGTCGCGCAGGTTGCGGAAGAACTGTGCGAACCATAGCTCCAGGTTTAGACCGTTCCACAGCACCAGATCGGCATCCTGCGCCTTGAGGATGTCGCGTGGTGTGGGGGAATAGTTGTGGATTTCAGCGCCGGGTTTGGTGATGCTTTCCACCTCGGCCACGTCGCCCGCCACATTGCGGGCCATGTCGGCGATGACGGTGAAGGTCGTGACGGCCTTGAACTTATCCGCCGCCCAACCGGCAGTGCTGGCCGCAAAGAATATGGCGAAAATGGCCGCGATGCGCATGTCTGTCCCCGTGATTGAACCGTCACGGGTAAATATGAGAACGATTCTCAATAAGTCAATCTAGATGCGACTTATTCGCAACTAATCAGTTGTGAGCAACCTCGTGGGTATGCCTGTGCGCCGCAGGTCCGCCCTTGCGTTTTCGCATCACCAGATCCTTGCGGGTCAGGGCTTCCGGGATGTCGCCCGCCATGCCCGTTTCAAACCGTGGGTCTTTGGGCAGGCAACCGATGCCGCAAACCAGCTTGGCGGTGCGGCTGCGGTAGTCGATCATCCAAAACCGCCCGCCCGGTGTAGCCACGAACCCGAAAACCTTGCGGTGATGGTCCATATCCACATCGTCGACGGAGGGCACTTCGCTGTCGTAATCAGCCTCAAAACCGCCATGTGTGTGGTAGGAGGCAACCGGCTTGATGCTGCTGTCGACAAATCCACGTTCGTCACAACCGCTGGCCCGGCCGCGCCGCGCGGGGGAGACGATAAGTTCTCCGGCCGTGGTAAGGCCGATCATGCCACAATATTCCCGACCGCTGGAAAATGACTGGTTCTGCACGGAGGTAAGACTTTTGCGCGCGATCTCAATCAGGTTGCTGTTGAGTATGCCGTCAGCGGCTGCGGCCCCTTGCGATGTCGCAAAGATTGCCGCGCATGCGCACAAGAATTTCTTCATTCCAGCCCCCTCAGTCCGAGTATCAGTGTGACGTTTCACCATGCTATGCGTCAACCCCCTTGCTCGCGCAGCCGCAGCTGCTGCGGGGTGTATGCCTGATCAACAAAGCCCACGTCATGCGGGTCATAACTTGGGTCCGAGGGCAGGCAATCCGCGTCGCAGACCAAACGAACTTGACCCTTCCGGGGTTCCACAATCCACATCCGGCCGCCGGGTGTGGCCACAAAACCAAACACGCCTTCCGTAGCGTCAGACAGGTAATCGGCCTCTGACGGGACCTCGGCATCATAGCCCGCGTCATGACGGCCATGCGTGTGGTAGGAGGCCAGGACCTCGATCTCGCGGTTACGAAAATCGGGGGGGCGGCAGCTGTTACGCCAGCCGGCGCGCGGACGGGTCGCGACGATATTACCTGCCGGGTTGCGGCCCAGATAGCCACAGTATTCCCTGTTGGTGATGAAGGAATTGTTCTGGATGCCTGCCAGCGTGACCTTGGCCGCAGCAATCAGATCATTACTTTGCGCAAGCGCAAGCATAGGCGCTGCACCAGCAAGGGTCGCTGCTATGACGGTCGTTGCTGTCCTGCTCATTCCTGCTTTCGCGCTTCGTGCCTCGTTAAAAATCCCTATGCGGCGGGGTGGTCCTCTGTCAAAACACAATTTGTACAGTCATTTGGACAGGAATAAGGCATGACCGCATTTGTGATCCCGGCACCGGCCCAGGCCAGCCTTGCAATTGCAGGCTCGGACGACCGGTTTCCGATTCGCCGCATCTTCTGCGTGGGCCGCAATTACGAGGCCCATATCCGCGAGATGGGCAACGACACGCGGGAGCCGCCATTCTATTTTACCAAGCCAGCTGATGCAGTTGTGGCGCATGGCTCAACCATCGACTACCCGGTCGCGACGGATGATCTGCACCACGAGGTGGAGCTGGTTTTGGCGCTTGGCGGTGGCGGCAAGGACATCGCCGCCGAGGGCGCGCTTGATCTGGTCTGGGGTGCCTGCGTTGGCGTCGATTTGACGCGGCGAGACCTTCAAGCGGCGGCCAAGGCGAAGGGGCGGCCCTGGGATATGGCCAAGGGGTTTGACGCCTCCGCCCCGATGGGGCCACTGCTGCCGCACGCGGATGTTCCAAGCCTTGCAGCGGGGCGTATATGGCTGGAGGCGGGGGGGGAGACCCGCCAGGACGCGGACCTATCCGCGATGATCTGGCCGGCGGGGGATTGCATCGCGCATCTGTCGCGGCTCGTCACGCTGGCGCCGGGGGATTTAATCATGACCGGCACGCCCGCAGGCGTCGGGCCGCTGCTGCCGGGGGCGGATATACGGGCGGGCATTGACGGCCTGCCGGAGCTTGGGTTCTCCATCCGAGCGTAGGGGTGCGGGTGGCTAACCGGTGATGATGTAAGGCTGCTCGAAATGGTGTTCTTGCAGATTGTCGCCGTCGCCGATCCGGTCCACCACCGCGAAAAGCCCCGGCCCGTGCAGCGGCGTCAGCACGCCGTGCCAGGTGTTGCGGTGAAAATTGATCGCCTGCCCAGGTTCGCTCAGGAAGGCAAGAGGCGCGCCGGGGACGCCTCCCACATCCCCGGCGACACAGATCAGGAACGGGTGTTCGCTCATCGGGATGAAGGCTTGGCTTCCCAACGGGTGACGTTCCATCAGGTCCAACGCGTAAGGCAGGCTGCGGGGCTGCGCATTGAACAGGTTTAATCCGGCGCGGCCTTTTTCGAAATCCAGCCGGGCGCGGTCGTGGTAGCGTTCGCACAGACCGGCATTGATCATCTTGTCCGGTGCCCCCGCGCAATCCAGCACATCGCCAAAGGGGGCGAAGGCCTCCGCCGTCAGGGGCCCGGCTGTGATGGTGTTGGTCATCTCGTCTGCGCTCATGTCGGTGTCGCTTCTGCTATTTCCTGTCCGCCCGTGCTAGGCTATCGCTAAACCCCATACGGCGTCAGCAGGAAAGGTGCGAATTGATGGCGGGATATTTGACGACCCATGTGCTTGATACCGCGCGCGGCTGCCCGGCGGCGGGGGTTCGCATCACGCTTTACCGCGTGTCAGGCAATTCGCATCGCAAGATAGCCGAAGCGGTGACCAACGAGGACGGCCGCACCGACGCGCCCATCCTGCCGGAACATGATTTCAAGACCGGCAATTACGAGCTTATTTTCCATACGAGCGACTATCTGGACGGGGCGGGCATCCCGCCTGAAGAGCCGCGCTTCCTGTCTGATATCCCGATCCGCTTCGGCATGTCGGAGGAGGCGCATTACCATGTGCCGCTGCTGCTGTCCCCGTTCGGCTACAGCACCTACCGGGGCAGCTGATGCTTGACCTCGCCATCCTGTGGGACTGGTTCGAATTTGCAATCCGGTGGTTGCATGTCATCACCGCGATTGCCTGGATCGGGTCATCCTTCTACTTCATCGCGTTGGACCTCAGCCTGAACCGCGACATTGACGGCCCCGCAGACGGGGAGGAATGGCAGGTCCATGGTGGCGGCTTCTACCACATTCAGAAATACCTCGTGGCGCCTGCCGCGATGCCCGAGCATCTGACCTGGTTCAAATGGGAAAGCTACGCCACCTGGCTGTCCGGCGCGGCCCTTTTGATGGTCGTCTACTGGGTCGGGGCGGAGCTGTACCTGATCGACCCCGCGCGCGCTGATCTGGCGCTGTGGCAGGCGATCATCTTGTCAGCGGCGTCTCTGGCTGTGGGCTGGGTGATCTATGATTTCCTATGCAAATCCCCGCTGGGGGAGCAGCCGACCGTGTTGATGCTGCTGCTTTTCGTGCTGCTGGTCGTGATGTCCTGGGGGTACCATCAGGTCTTCACAGGGCGGGCTGCGATGCTGCATCTGGGCGCGTTCACCGCCACGATCATGACCGCCAACGTCTTCCTCATCATCATGCCAAACCAACGCATTGTGGTCGCAGACCTCAAAGCAGGCCGCGCGCCGGATGCGAAATACGGCAAGATCGCAAAGCTGCGCTCCACCCATAACAATTACCTGACGCTGCCCGTCATTTTCCTGATGCTGTCCAACCACTACCCGCTGGCCTTTGCCACGCAATATGCCTGGATCATCGCGGCGCTGGTCTTCCTGATGGGGGTGACGATCCGGCATTATTTCAACACCATGCACAGCACGGGGTCCGGGCCGCGCTGGACTATCGGGGCGACGGTGATCCTGTTTCTAATTACCGCGTGGCTATCGACCGCCGGCACGGGTGAGACGCTGGAGGAGGCGGAGGCCCGCCCCCTGACCCCGTCCGAACAGGTCTTTGCGCAAGCCGCCGGGTTTGAGGAGGCATCCGATATCGTGCTGGGCCGGTGCTCCATGTGTCACGCGCGGGAGCCTGTCTGGGACGGCATGTATTGGGCCCCCAAGGGCGTCTACCTTGAAACGCCTGCCGACATTGCCCGCCATGCCCGCCAGATTTACCTGCAATCGGCCGTCAGCCATGCCATGCCGCCTGCAAATATTACCGAACTGCCGCCAGAAGACCGCGCGACGCTGGCCCGCTGGTACCGCGCAGCGGGGGAGCGGGGGTGAGATGGCTTGCTTTGATCTTCTGGCTGATTGGGGGTGCCGCCATGGCTGACGAGCAGGTTTTGGACACAGACTGGGAGTTTGTCGCTGACACCGTGATGGGCGGTGTGTCCTCCGGCCGCGTGGAACAGGTGTCGCATGACGGGCGAGTGGCGCACCGGCTGACGGGGACGGTCTCGCTCGACAATAATGGCGGCTTCATTCAAATGGCCGCGGACCTGCCCAAGGGCGACGCCACGGGGTGGGCTGGTATCCGGCTGCAGCTATTCGGCAACTCAGAGCTCTATGACATTCGCCTGCGCACCAGCGCGCTGCGCCGCCCGTGGCACAGTTTCCGGACGGAGGTCACCGTTGCGCCGGGGTGGCAGACATATGACATTCCCTTCACCGCCTTCAAGCCGCACCGTACCGATCTTGCGCTTGACCTCAGCGACCTGACCCGCATCGGGATCGTGGCCATTGGCCGGGTATTTGAGGCCGATGTCGCGGTGGCAGGGCTGTCATTTTACCGCTAGGCGCGTCACGCCCTGTAGATCACCGGGAACCAATCCTCGCGCAGTCTGTCGCCTTCCGCCATGCCGTGGCCCGGAAAGGGTGGGGAGGTCGGGCCTGGGCGCTCCGTATAACGGGCATCGTCGCCCACCAGACGCAGCGAGAACGCCCGCCTGCGCGACGCCGCCTCGTTGCCCCGCGCGCCATGCAGAGTGTTGAAGTTGAACGCCACGGCGTCACCGGGATCCATGTCAAATTCCCGGATATCCATGGCTTCCGCATCCGGGTCCGGTACGGGCATGTAGTCGTCTTCATTGGGGTAGAATGCGGTCTCCGCCAGCCAGCGGGTGGGCAGCACCGGTTTGGGCCATCTATGGGAGCCCGCAACGCAGCGCAACGAGGCCTCCCGCACCGGGTCAACCGGTGCCCAGAAGGACACGTTCTGCTGCCCGGCGGTAAAATAATAGGGCCCGTCCGAATGCCAGGGCGTGGGTTTTGAGGTTCCCGGCTCCTTCACCAGCACATGATCATGAAAGAGCTGCACGCGGGTAGCACCCATCAGATCAGCGGCGACTGCAGCGGCGGGGCTGTCGTGGATCACCTGCTCGAAAGCAGGGAGGCGCTGCCAGTTGCAATAATCATCGAAGAACCGGCCCTGCTCCCCTTCTTTCAGGTTTTCGGCGGCATGGGGGCCGGGCTCCGCCATGTTTTGCGCGATACCCTCGCGGATTGCGTCGACAAACCCGTCAAACAGGCCCCGGATCAACACCACCCCGTCACGCTGAAACGTGTCGATATCGGCTTGGCTGAGTAGGGGGTGGGGCATGGGTGGCGGCTCCAACAGCTTTTGCGCGACATTGCCGCCGCAGCGCCCCGTCTTCAAGGCATTTTCAATGCTGTGCCGCCGATGCTCCCTGCGCGCCATGGCCCCAGACCTAATCGCCAAGCCGGGTTGGCGTGCCCCCGTCCGGGCTGTTGGATCGACCCGCCATGTCGGGAAATTTGCGCTTTTGACCTTCGCCACACCGCGCCAATTACCGGTCAAACCTCATCGCGTTGTGCGCGAGATCATTCCATGTGCGGTCCGCTGGTAGTTGCGGTATCCGCTTTGCGATCAGGATGTCGTCGATCCTGTGTCTGAGCGCGATGTCATTACTGGCTGCCCGACGGTTTATCGGCGGCTATCGTCTGGGGTACAAAATGCCCAAGGCATTCATAGAGGAGGGCTGGCCCGACAGTGCGTGTTTCCACGGGCGCGGTACGGCGACTGCCGCCCGCGCCCATGATGTTTTAATCACCCGATCAGGAAAACATCGTCAAGGATGAACCCGTTCTGTGCGGTCAGCACAACCTGATCAACAGAGTCGAAAAGACCATCGTCAAAATTGACCTGCGTTTCACGGTTGTCCCGAAGACGGATCGTTTCCGACCCGATCAGCACACCATCATCATAGGCCTCGGCCGTCAGGCGGACATTTTTGCCGCTTTGTGCCGTCATGACGGCACTTTCAAAGTCAAAATTCGTGCCGTCATCGCGGGTGATGGTGATGCTGTCGGCAAGGCTTTCCCCGGCTTGCTGTCCAGAGCTGACGCCCAAGGATTGAGTCGTGGTTGTGATACCTTCAAAGGCAAACTGGTCTTCGATCAGCAGCCCAGCCAAGGCTGTGCCCTCAAAGCCTATCTGGTACTCGGTTGGCGC
>CALHHY010000055.1 GCA_938030665.1 uncultured Litoreibacter sp.
TCCCCTTGTCCCGATCCCACCCCCGGTGATGCCGCGTCGGTGGACGCGATTAAGACGGTTATCACACCGCGCGCCGTGGATTTGGGCGAGATGACGGTGCGCCGGGCGCTGCCCTCGACCAAGGGGCAGCTTGTGGGGCCGTTCATCTTTTTTGATCAGATGGGGCCTGCCGAATTTCTGCCTTCGCGCGGGATGGACGTGCGCCCGCACCCACATATCGGGCTTGCCACGATCAGCTACCTGTACCGCGGCCGCATGCATCACCGCGACAGTCTGGGCACCGATAAATGGATCGAACCCGGCGCGGTGAACTGGATGGTTGCGGGTAACGGCATTACCCATTCGGAGCGCACCGACGACGAGACGCAGCGCGAGCCAATGCCATTTTTCGGCATCCAGACCTGGGTGGCGCTGCCGGACGCGCAGGAGGACGCACCGGCCTCTTTTGAGCATGTGGGCAAGGACGCGCTGCCCTTTCTGGAGGCCGAGGGCAAACAGGTGCGGCTGATCCTAGGCGATGCTTATGGCGAGCGCGCCCCGGTCGAGGTCGCCTCGGAGATGTTCTACGCCGACGCAGTGCTGCAGGCGGGTGCTGCAATCCCGCTGCCCGACAATCACGAGGACCGCGGCGCCTATGTGGTGGAGGGCAGTGTTGAGGTGGCAGGCCAGACCTATGACACGGGGCAGATGATGGTCTTTCGTCCGGGCGACAACCTGTCCCTGAAAGCGGGCCCAAAAGGCGCGCGGCTGATGCTGTTGGGGGGCGCAACCCTGCCGGGACCGCGCTATATCTGGTGGAATTTCGTGGCGTCGTCGCGGGATCGGATTGACGCGGCGAAGGAGGCCTGGCGGGCCGAAGACTGGGCGCATGGCCGGTTTCAACTGCCGCCCGGCGACGACCAGGAACATATCCCGCTGCCTGAGCGGTGATGAAACCAGCAGGGCGCGCAAGAAAATTAAAATTCAACGCCAATCGCGCTTGACGGAGCGCAGGCGGAGCCATAATACAGCCGGACATTCCGGCAACGGGATGCGCAATGGGCGGTTGTAGCTCAGTTGGTTAGAGTACCGGCCTGTCACGCCGGGGGTCGCGGGTTCGAGCCCCGTCAACCGCGCCACCATTGCCTGAAAAAGCCCTGAGCGATGCTCGGGGCTTTTTTCGTCTGATATTGGTGATGGCTGGACCTGACGGTGCGGCTGCGCCGCGCCTCATGTTTTGTGCTCTTGGGAGGTTTCACCTCCCGCCGCACGGGCAGCCCACCAGAGTATTTGTGAAGCAGTGATTTAGGGACGCTTGCGCTGCGTGAAACGTGGAAGCATCGCAGAGAAGTCTTTGCCTGCCCCGTCTTCCTGTTCGACGAACTGTTCATAAAGCGCGGTGGCGGCCAGACCCATGGGCGTGTCGGCATCGCAGCCCTCTGCCGCCTGCTGACTGAGGCGGAGGTCCTTAAGCATGAGCTCGGCGGCAAATCCGGGCTGGTAGTCATTATCCGCGGGACTTTGCGGGCCTACGCCGGGGGCGGGACAATAGGTGTTCATCGACCAGCTATAGCCCGACGAGGTCGAGACCACGTCGAACATTTTCTGGCGATCCAGACCCAGCTTGTCGGCCAGCGCAAAGGCCTCGCAAGTGCCGATCATCGTGACGCCAAGGATCATGTTGTTGCAAATCTTGGCCGCCTGCCCATTGCCGGACGGGCCGCAATGGACGGCTTTCTGCCCCATGACGTCAAAGAGGGGTGTAAGGCTCGCGAATGCCGCGTCACGGCCGCCGACCATGAAGGTCAGCGTGCCTGCCGCAGCACCCCCGATGCCGCCAGAAACCGGCGCGTCTGCAGCATCGAGACCTGCGCGTTGTGCCTGTTCGGAGATGGCGCGGGTGCTTTCCACATCAACGGTGGAGCAATCAAGCAGGATCGCGCCCTTTGCCATGGCGGGGATCACCTGATCCGCGACTGTGCGCAGTATTTCGCCACTGGGCAGCATGGTGATCACGACCGCCGCATCTGCGGCCGCATCAGCCGCGCTGCCTGCGGCCGTGACGCCATCAGGGCAGGGGGCAGCCGTGTCAAATCCCGTGACCGCATGGCCGGCTGCGACCAGATTGCGCGCCATTGGCCCGCCCATATTGCCCAGCCCGATAAAGCCGATTTTCATGGCATGTCCTCCCAGTTCAGTGCCGCATCTTCCAGGGGAGCGAGCATAGCGGCAACCTCCGCCGCTGCAACATCGCGCGGGGTAGCATGCGCCCATGTCGGCGCGCGGTCCCGGTCGATGATGGCCGCGCGGATGCCTTCGATGAAATCGCCCTGCGCCATGGTGCGGTGGGTGTAGCGATACTCCAGATCAAGGGCGTCGCGTATCGTGCCGCCACCGCGCATCCGGTTGATGATCTCCACCGCGCAGGCCATGGCAAGGGGGGCATTGTGGTGAATGGGTTTGAGCGCTTTCCCGGCGAGCTCGCTGTCGCTGGCGGCGAGACGATCCGCGATCTCGCCAATGTCAGGGTCTGCGAAAAGCGCGTCGATCTCGGGCTGTTGCGCCTGGATCTGGCTGGCAGTTGGCGCGGTCGCAGCCTTCAAAACAACTTCAGTCTGGCCGGTGTTGCACAGCGCATCTTTCGCGGCCAACCATTCTTCTTGTGGGATAAAGTGGTCGGCAAAACCTGCATAGATCGCGTCTGCGCCATCCATCCGCGCGGAGGTCACGCCCAGATAGGTGCCCAGATAGCCCGGCGCGCGGGACAGCAGGAAGGTGCCGCCCACATCAGGCACCAACCCGATGCCGCATTCGGGCATGGCGATCCTGCTCGTCTCGCCCACAATGCGGTGCGAGCCGTGGCAACCAACGCCGACGCCGCCGCCCATGGTAAAACCGTGGAGGAAGCTAACCATTGGTTTCGGGTACTCCGCCAGTTTGGCATTGAGCCGGTATTCGTCGCGCCAGAACTGCCGGCCATAGTCGAAATCGCCGCGTTTGCCGCTTGCATACATCTCCGCAATGTCGCCGCCCGCGCAGAAGGCTTTGTCGCCCTTCGCGTCGATCAGGATCAGCCGCACCCCATCATCTGCGCGCCAGGCGTCAATCGCGGTCTCGATGTCCAGCACCATCTGGTAGGTCAGCGCGTTCAGTGCCTCGGGTCGCTGCAAGGTGATCCGGCCTGCCTGGCCTTGGACGCGGATGTCGATATCGGCCATATCAGGCGGCCAGCAGGTTGCGCGCGATGATCATTCGCATGATCTCATTCGTGCCTTCCAGGATTTCATGGACGCGCAGGTCGCGCACCAGCTTCTCGATCCCGTAATCCGCCAGATAGCCGTAGCCGCCATGCAGTTGCAGGCAGTCATTGACGACTTTCGATCCGGTTTCTGTCACGAATTTCTTGGCCATGGCGCAATGCTGCGCGGCATCGGGCGCGCCGGTATCCAGCTTCCAGGCGGCCTGGCGCAGCAAAACGCGGGCGGCCTGCAACGAGATCTCCATATCGGCGAGGCGGAATTGCAGGGCTTGGAACTGATCAATCGACCGGCCAAAGGCCTTGCGCTCTGACATATAGGCAAGCGTTGCGTTCAGACCTGCCTGAGCGGCGCCAAGCGAGCAGGCCGCGATGTTGAGCCGCCCGCCATTCAGGCCTTTCATGGCGTAGGTAAAGCCCTGTCCCTCTTCGCCCAACAGGTTTTCGGCAGGTACGTTGCACGCGTCCAGCTGCACCTGCCGTGTGGGCTGCGCGCGCCAGCCCATTTTGTCTTCCAGCCCCCCGAAAGACAGCCCGTCGGCCCCGTCCTCGACGATCAGGGCAGAGATGCCGCGCGGGCCATCCTCTCCGGTGCGTGACATGACGATATAGGCGTCCGAGTAGCCGCCGCCGGAGATAAACGCCTTTGTGCCGGTGAGGCTGTAGCCCTCATTGGTACGTTCTGCCCGGGTCTTCAGTGCGGCGGCGTCAGAACCTGATCCCGGCTCCGTCAGGCAGTAGGAGAAGACTGTTTCCATCGTGATTGCCTTTGGCAGGAAGCGCGATTTGACTTCTTCAGACCCGAAATTGTCGATCATCGCTGCACACATGTTGTGGATCGACAGAAACGCCGCGACGGAGGGACAAGCCATTGATAACGCCTCAAACACCAATGTGGCGTCCAACCGCGACAGCCCGGCGCCACCGTTCTCCTCGCTGACGTAAAGCGCCCCAAAACCAAGCGCTGCGATTTGCGGCCAAAGCTCTTTCGGGATGTCACCCTGCTTCTCCCAGGCCAGTGCATGTGGCGCGATCTCGGCCTCGCCAAAGGTGCGGGCCGTGTCGAATATGAGCGTCTGCTCCTCGGAGAGAGCGAAATCCATGTTACGCATCCTTGCCGTAATTGAACATTTGTTTAATTCTGCTTTGGATCGGGCGGCAATGCAAACAAAAAGGCGGTCCGTAGAAGACCGCCTTTCAAAATCGCCAAAGATGCGCCGCCTAGATCAGGCGGACTTGTGTGCCGACCGGCGTGATCTCGAAGAGCTGGGCGATCTGCTCGTTGAACAGCCCGATGCAGCCCGATGACGACCGGCGCCCGATCTTTCGCGTGTCATGCGTGCCGTGGATCAGATAGGCCGGCCAGCCCAGATACATGGCATGCGTGCCAAGCGGGTTGTCGGGGCCGGCTTCCATGAACGCGGGCAGGGATGGGTCGCGGGCGCGCATGTTGGCCGTCGGGGTCCAGGTTGGCCCCACCCGTTTGCGCACGACCTTCGTGTAGCCGCGGCGGGTCAGCTCATCCGTTTTGGGAACGGAAGTCGGGAAGACCCGGTAATCGGAGCCGTCCGCGCTCCAGAAATGCAGGGCGCGGGAACGGGTGTCGCAGACAATCGTCGCAACGCCCAAAGTTGGAAAGTGGTCGCGCCAGTCCTGCGAAACGAAGCTGGACGCGTTGCGACGGGCCAGCCCGGACTGGTCCTGAGCGCGCAGCAGCGTCGGCGTGGCCATCGCAGCGGCCCCGGTGATCAGCAAGTTGCGGCGTGTTGTCTTGGTCATGGTCGTAGCATCCCTTTGCACGTCTGGCGCTTTCTTATCAGAGCTTGAATCGAATTTGGAGGGGGAAGGTTCCGAATTAAAGAGCCTCACAGGAATGTGCGCCGGCGCGATGTCATTGGGGGGTAAAGGATGATTCGATTTGCCTGACAGGACGTCGACCCATAGTGGCAAAAATAGGGCAGATTTTCCAACGTCGGTTCAGCTAACCATCTAGCAGTTTGATATACTTAATTTTTAAGGATTTGGGGGAATTGCTCCGAAAGGATAGTCTAAAGAGGTTGTTAACCTTAATTTGTAGGGACGTTATGTCTCGGTCAGGGGAGTATATGAATAAGTATGTTGGGGCAGGTTTTGCCCTTTTTTTGAGTGCAACTGCAGGAAATGCTGCTGTTTGTTCGATGGTGGAGACCGGGGGTATTGATCCATCCGAAGCCTGCGTCGTAGGCGAAACGTTCAACGGCATGAGCGGCAATGACAGCGCTGACGCGCTAAATGCCGACACGGTGTTCGGTCAGATTGGATGGGAGCTGGTAGCGCGTGACAATAGCGTCGGTGACGGGGCCGCACCTGACACCGGTGATGCGGCGGCATTTGGCCTTTCCGGTAGCCTGACGGATGGTACGATGACAATTTCTGACTCTGTCTTCGAGGAATACGCCAACGTCGCTGTCGTGTTGAAGGCGGGCAATGCGACTACGGGAGGATGGATCGCTTATCTGGTCGAAAGCGCCGATCTGGTATATACTTCAATTTTCCCAACTGGAAGCGATTTTCGTGATCTGAGTCACATCAGTCTTTATGGCAGCGGCGTCAACAATAGTATGCCGTCCGTACCGCTACCCGCCGCCGGTTGGATGCTTCTCGCTGGTCTTGGTGGTCTGGTAGCTGCCAAACGCCGCAAGCGCTGACACTCAGGCGCTTTAGTAGAAACAGTAAAGGGCGACCCGCTCGGGCCGCCCTTTTTCTTGGCTCTTTTCCGTTGCCACTATTCCATCACGGGGATCGAGAACTCCCCCCCTTCTTTTAGCCCTGACGGCCAGCGGGAGGTCACTGTCTTGGTCCGCGTGTAGAATTTGAACGCGTCTGGCCCGTGCTGGTTCAGGTCGCCAAAGACCGATTTCTTCCAGCCGCCGAAAGTGTGGTAGGCCAGCGGCACCGGGATCGGAACATTGACGCCGACCATGCCGACATTGACCCGGTTGGCAAAATCGCGCGCCGTGTCGCCATCGCGGGTGAAGATCGCGGTGCCGTTGCCATATTCGTGGTCCATCGCCATTTTCAGCGCGCTTTCATAGCTGTCCGCGCGGACGGTGGACAGGACAGGGCCGAAAATCTCCGTCTTGTAGATGTCCATGTCGGTGGTGACGTGGTCGAACAAATGCGCGCCCACGAAGAACCCATCCTCATAGCCTTGCAGGGAGAAATTGCGCCCGTCCACGGCCAGCTTAGCGCCCTGGTCGATGCCCGATTGCACCAGACGCTCGATATTGGCCTTGGCGGCGGCGGTGACGACGGGGCCGTAATCCACGTCATTACCTGACGTGTAGGGGCCAACTTTCAGCGCCTCCACCTTCGGGATCAGCTTGTCAAGCAGCCGGTCGGCGGTGTCATCGCCGACAGCAACGGCGACGGAGATCGCCATGCAGCGTTCCCCGGCAGCGCCGTAGCCCGCGCCGACAAGTGCGTCCGCAGCCTGGTTCATATCAGCGTCGGGCATGATGATCATGTGGTTCTTGGCGCCGCCGAAGCACTGCACCCGTTTGCCGTTGGCGCAGCCCTCAGCGTAGATATAGGCCGCAATCGGGGTCGAGCCCACGAAGCCCACGGATTGGATGACGTCGTTCTTGAGGATCGCATCGACGGCTTCTTTGTCGCCATTGACGACCTGCAGGATGCCTTTGGGCGCGCCTGCCTCCTCCATCAGTTCGGCCAGCATCAGGGGGACTGAGGGGTCACGCTCGGATGGTTTCAGGATGAAGGCATTGCCGCAGACGATGGCGGGGGCAAACATCCACATCGGGATCATGGCGGGGAAGTTGAAGGGCGTGATGCCGGCGGTCACCCCAAGCGGCTGGCGCATGGAATACATGTCAATGCCGGGGCCAGCGGAGTCCGTGAACTCGCCCTTCAGCAGATGCGGCGCGCCGATGCAATATTCGACGACCTCAAGGCCCCGGATCACGTCGCCCTTAGCGTCGGGCAGCGTCTTGCCGTGCTCCCGGCTCAGCGCCTCGGCCAGCTTGTCCATGTCGCGGTTCAGCAGTTCGACGAATTTCATCATCACCCGCGCGCGGCGCTGCGGATTGACGGCGGCCCAGGCGGGTTGCGCGGCTTGAGCGGCGGCGACGGCCCGGGCCATCTCAGCGTCATTGGCCAGCGGCACTTTGGCCTGCACCTCGCCCGTCGCAGGGTTGTAGACATCGGCGAAGCGGCCTGATGTGCCTTTGACATGAGCGCCGTTGATGAAATGTGTGAGCTCTTGCATGAGACCCTCCCTAAGCGTTTGCCGGCACCTTAGCGGCAGTTTTCCGGGGCTGAAAGGCGCATCTTGATTGCATCCGGCCCTGTTCGCGACGGGTGGGCATTGGCGGGTTAGCGGTGAAATTGAGGGGGCGGGAACGCCGGACTTGACGCAGAGGCACGGTGCGGCTCACACTTTCACGATTGATGGGAATTGATAGCAATAAGGGAGGGACCGCCCATGCGGGTGAGCCAGATACTGAAATCGAAAGCGAGCAATGGCGTATTGACCATCGGGCCGGACCTGCCCGTCAGCGAGGCGGCGCGGCTGTTATCGGCCAAAAAGATCGGTTCGCTGGTCGTCACCAAGGACGGCACACACGCTATCGGCATCCTGTCGGAACGCGACATCGTGCGCGAGATAGGCAAGCGCGGTCCCGGCTGCCTGGAGGATATGGTAAGCGACATGATGACCCGCAACCCGGTGACCTGCACAAATGGCGACACGGCCGACGAGGTTTTGTCGCGCATGACGGCGGGGCGTTTCCGTCACATGCCGGTCGTGGAGGGCGACGAAATGGTTGGCCTGATCACCCTTGGCGACGTGGTAAAAGCGCGCCTGTCAGAACTGGCGATGGAGAAAGACGCGCTGGAGGGGATGATCATGGGGCACTGAGCCCCGGCTTGATCTTTTGGCGGTGATATAGTTGCGTGTGGCGACGCTTAAGAAAGGTTTGCCATGCGCACTGGTCTGTATCCCGGCACGTTCGATCCCATAACCCTTGGCCATAGCGACATTATTCGCCGGGCTTGCTCGCTTGTGGACCGGCTGGTCATCGGCGTGGCCATCAACCGCGACAAGGGGCCGCTTTTCTCGTTGGAGGAGCGGGTGGCGATGATTGAGGCGGAATGCGAAAGCCTCAGCAAGCACACGGGTTGCGAGATAGTGGCCCACCCGTTTGAGAACCTGCTGATCCATTGCGCGCGCGACGTCGGGGCCTCGCTGATCGTGAGGGGCCTGCGCGCGGTGGCGGATTTCGAATATGAGTACCAGATGGTCGGCATGAACCGCGCCATGGATGACAGCGTCGAGACCGTGTTCCTGATGGCCGAGGCGCAGCATCAGGCGATTGCCTCCAAACTGGTTAAGGAAATTGCGCGGCTTGGTGGCGATATCTCGAATTTCGTGACACCAGCGGTCGCGGAAGCGTTAAAGACCAAGCTGGGATAGCGGCTTTTCCTTCGCCGCCGCGCGCATTAAGTGTGACGTCAAAGCAAACCGGAGGACCCGCCAGATGGCCGAGATCAAAGACCCTGAAAACACCATTCTGATGGAGCTGAAAGACGGCACCGTCAAAATCGAGCTGCTGCCTGATGTGGCACCCAAACATGTCGAGCGGATGAAAGAGCTGGCCCGGGCAGGCGCCTATGACAACGTGGTTTTCCACCGCGTCATTGACGGCTTCATGGCGCAGACCGGTGACGTGTCCAATGGCAATATGGACAAGGAATTTAACCTGCGTATGGCGGGCACCGGCGGCTCGGATCTCCCTGATCTGCCGGCTGAATTCTCCAAAGTACCGCATGCGCGAGGCTCGATCGGCGCGGCGCGGTCTTCAAACCCCAACAGCGCGAATTCGCAGTTCTTCATTAATTTCAAGGATAATGATTTCCTGAACGGCCAATATACCGTCTATGGCCAGGTCATCGAAGGGATGGAGCATGTCGATGCCATCGCCCGTGGCGAGCCGCCGGCGGAGCCAGACCGGATGATCTCCGTCAAGGTGGCAGCCGATGCGTAAATTTATTCTCGCCTGCGCGCTTTCCGCCAGCCCCGCCTTCGCCACCGGCCTTGAGATCGAAGTGGCCGGCAAGGGCATGATCAAGATTGACCTGCTGGAAGATGTGGCCCCGCAACATGTGGAGCAGATCACCAAGATCGCCAAGGAAGGCGCTTATGACGGCATCGTCTTTCACCGCGTGATCGACGGTTTTATGGCGCAGACCGGTGATGTGGAGCATGGCAAGGCCCAAGGTCCGCTGAACCGTGCGGGCACGGGCGGGTCGCAATATGACGACCTGCCGGCTGAGTTCTCCGACATCAACTACGCGCGCGGTGTCGTTGGCATGGCACGAGCGCAAAGCCCGAATTCGGCCAACAGCCAGTTCTTCATTATGTTCGACGAGGGCAGCTTCCTGAACGGGCAATACACCGTGGTCGGCCGGGTCACCGAGGGCATGGACGTGGTTGACGCGATCACGCGCGGCGACGGGCCAAACGGTGCTTTCGTAAACGCCGAGCAGGACGTGATGGATAAGGTTTCGGTCACCGAATAATCACCTGTCGTCACCCTGCCGTGAGGTGGGGTGACGCCGCGCGGGCCAACAGGCAAACTCCGGCTGTTCTGATCCGGGGAGTTTTTCACATGGCTCGATATTTTCTGTCCATCGCATGCGTGTTGCTAGCCGGTTTTCAGGCCCTTTCTGCGCAGGCGCAGTTGAATGTCTCCACCTGGCAATGGCCCGACACCGATTTTGAACGGACCACCGTCGACCTTTCCGAGATCCGCTCAGGCGGGCCGGGCAAGGACGGCATCCCTGCCGTCGATGATCCAAGCTTTATTCCCGTCAACGACGAGGACCGCCTGTCCCCGCGCGAACCGGTGATCGCGCTAGAGATCGGCAGCACCCCGCGCGCCTATCCGATCCGTTATTTTATGGTGCATGAGATCGTAAATGACGTGGTGGATGGCCGCCCCGTCGCGGTCACCTTCTGCCCGCTCTGCAACTCCGCCATGGTGTTTGAGGCAACCGTGCAGGGCCGCGCATTGGAGTTTGGCGTGACCGGCAACCTGCGTCATTCCGACATGGTGATGTATGACCGCCAGACCGAAAGCTGGTGGCAGCAGGCGCTTGGTGAGGGGATCGTTGGGCAGTTTGCCGGGGTCTCTCTGGCGCAGCTCCCCAGCTGGATGGAAAGCTGGGAGGCCTTCAAGACCCGCAACCCCGCCGGCCTGGTGCTGGACGCCCCGCGCCGCAATTTCAACTACGGCAACAACCCTTACGTGAATTATGACAGCTCCGACCGGCCGTTTCTGTATACCGGCGACCTGCCCCCCCATGGCATCGACCCGCTGGCCCGTGTCGTGCGGGTGGGGGATAGGGCCTGGCCGCTAACCCGGCTCAGCAAGGTGGGTCGCATCTCAGAGGACGGGGTTATTCTCAGCTATGTGGGGCAGCAGGCCTCCGCCCTTGATACGGGCGATATCCGTGACGGGCGTGCTGTCGGCGCGATCCGTGTGCAGGACGAGCAGGGGCGCAACCTTGCGCATGATGTGATGTTTGCCTTTGCCTTTCACGCTTTCTGGCCCGATGGGACCTGGCGGATCAACTGACGCCGTAGCGGTGAGAGGCCCGGCAGGCTGATCCATGTGCCGCCCAAACCCCGCGCCTTGGCCCCGGTGCCCAGCTTGAATTGCGCGAGGCCCGGTGCGTTTGCGCGGTCCAGCGTGCCCAGATCCAGCCGCACCACGCCTTTTCGCGCAAAATGCGCGGCGGCGCGCCATAGCATCAGCCGGTGCGCGCCCAGCTTCTTGCCCAATGGGGTCACGTGAGAGATATGGTAGGTCGCGGCCTTGCCGTGACGCAGAAACACCATGCCCGCCACCAGCTCCCCCCCACGCCGCGCCTCTATCAGGGTCGCGTCCTTCGGGTGCAACGTGGCCCAGGCGCGGGTCAGCCAAAGGGGCAGGGCGCGGTAACCCCGCTCCCGCGCTTGACGCTGTTCAGCAATCAGCAACCAATGATCCCCTGAGGGCGGCATGCTGGTGATCGAGAGTTTAAGCCTTGCATCCTGCGCCCGTTCCAGACCGTGACGCCACGTCTTGCGCAGTTGCGCGGCTAACTTATCAGTGGGGTGGGAGATGTCCCATTCAGCGACCTCAACTGGCGCACGCAGCCGCCAGAACCCGGCGCCGCGCATGCTGTCATCAGACGGGTCATCCGGTGTGAAAAGAACCGTGCAGCCCTTGGGGCGGGGCGCATCCAGCATCTCTGCCCTGCCACGGGAAATGAGGCCAACGGGTAGAGGTCCCACCCGCCGCAGCAGCATATGGCCATGCGCGGTCTCAACGACTTGCCTGCCGTTGGCACGCAGACAAGCGGCGAAATGGGGGTGTTGTTGGAGGGGCAGCAACATGGGCTGAGCCTGCCAGCCCACGGGTTAAGGGGGTGTTAACCGAGGCGCACCAAAGCATGACGCTTTTTGCCCGCGCTGAGCTTGATTGGCTCGGCCAGGTCGGCCGGGGTCATGAAGAGCCCTGCATCGGTCAGCTCCGCGTCATTCAGCTTGGCGCCGCCTTCGGCGATCAGGCGTTTGGCCTCTTTGCCGGAGCCTGCAAGACCGGAGCGCACGATAAGCTGCACGATGGAAATACCTTCGCCCAACTCCGCCGCATCGAGGGTCAGGGTCGGCAAGTCATCGCCCGTCCCGCCCTTCTCGAACACTTCGCGGGCGGTTGCCTCCGCGGCGGTGGCGGCGTCAGCGCCATGCAGCAAGGTTGTGACTTCGCGGGCGAGGATGATCTTGGCTTCGTTGATCTCCGACCCTTCCAAAGCGCCCAAACGGTCGCATTCGTCCAGCGGCAATTCGGTGAACAGTTTCAAAAACTTGCCCGTGTCCGCATCCGTCGTGTTGCGCCAGAATTGCCAGAACTCATAGGGGCTGAGCATGTCACCATTCAGCCAGACCGCGCCGCCTTGGGACTTGCCCATCTTGCGCCCGTCGCTGGTGGTCAGAAGCGGGGTCGTGAGGCCGTAAATTTCGTGATCAAGCACACGGCGCGTCAGGTCGATGCCGTTGACGATATTGCCCCATTGGTCGGAGCCGCCCATCTGCAGCAAACAGCCATAACGGCGGTTCAGCTCCAGGAAGTCATAGGCCTGTAGGCTCATGTAGTTGAATTCAAGGAAGGAGAGCGACTGCTCCCGGTCCAGCCGCGATTTGACGCTTTCAAAGGACAGCATCCGGTTGACCGAGAAATGTCGCCCGATATCGCGCAGAAATTCCAGGTAGTTCAGCCCGTCCAGCCATTCCGCGTTGTTGAGCATGATCGCGTCAGTGCCGTCTTCGCCGTAGGACAGGTATTTTGCAAAGACCTGCTGCATCCCGT
The DNA here is from genome assembly GCA_938030665.1 of uncultured Litoreibacter sp. GTDB lineage: Bacteria > Pseudomonadota > Alphaproteobacteria > Rhodobacterales > Rhodobacteraceae > Litoreibacter. The sequence continues at coordinate 12,646 of CALHHY010000055.1, forward strand.
CGATATTCGCGGCGATCGCGGCCTCGTCCAGCAAAGGCCGCTCGTCGGAGCGGAAGGAGGGGTCGCCCACTTTCGTCGTGCCGCCGCCCATCAGCGTGATCGGCTTGCCACCGGTTTTCTGAAACCACCGCAGCACCATGATATTCATCAGATGGCCCACATGCAGCGACTTGGCCGTCGCGTCATAGCCGATATAGGCCGGCACCACCCCGGCGATCAGCGCCTCGTCCAACCCTTGGTAATCGGTACAATCAGCCAGATATCCACGGTCGATCATCACGCGCAGAAACTCTGATTTGGGGTGGTATGCCATGCCGTTTCCGTCCAGTATTTTTGCCACGGTATACGCATCTGCTGGCGCAAGGGGAAGCGGTGAAAATCACTCAACCGATCTGGGCCTTGGGCGCGATGTCCGGCACGTCGCTGGACGGCGTGGATGCCGCGCTGATCAAAACCGACGGAGAGGTGATCGCGGGTTTCGGCCGGCACGATTTCCGCCCCTACAGCGCGGCAGAGCAGGCAAAGCTGCGCGCGGCCCTGGGGCAGTGGCATGGATACCCGGACGTGGCCGCGGCCCAAGAGGTGGTGGAAGCTGCCCATGCCGCGCTGCTTGCACAGTTCAAAGCGGAGATTGTGGGCTTCCATGGCCAGACACTGGCACATAACCCCGCCGGGCGTGGCACGCATCAGGCGGGCGACGGCTCGGTTCTGGCTGACCTGCTGAAAACGCCGGTGGTCTGGGATTTCCGCAGCGCTGACGTCGGCCTCGGCGGGCAGGGCGCGCCGCTGGCGCCGTTCTTTCACTTCGCCTGCGCCAAATGGATGGGTGCACAGACGCCAGTCGGGTTCCTGAACCTGGGTGGGGTGGGCAACCTGACCTATGTCGATCCGAGCCGCGGAAAGCCCGAGGATAAGGGCGCCTTGCTCGCCTTTGATACCGGGCCTGCCAACGCGCCGATCAATGATCTGATGCAGCTGCGGCGCGGGTTGGCCTTTGACGCGGATGGTGCCTGTGCTGCGGAAGGCACACCCGATGCCGCGATTGTGGACCGTTTTTTGGGCCATGGTTACTTCTTCAAAATACCGCCCAAGTCGCTGGATAGAAACGATTTTGACTTCCTGTCGGAGGCGGTAAGCGCGTTGAGCGATTCAGATGCGGCAGCCACGTTGACCGCCTGCTGTGCTGCGGCTGTCGGGCGCGCGCTTCAACATCTGCCGCAGCCACTGAAGCTCCTTTACGTTGCCGGGGGCGGCAGGCGGAACCCCACGATGCTGCGCTACCTGCGCGAGATCACCGGCCTTGATATCCGCGCGGTGGAGGATGTCGGACTGAACGGCGACATGCTGGAGGCGCAGGCCTTTGGCTATCTGGCGGTGCGGGTGGCCCGCGGCCTGCCCACAAGCTGCGCCTCGACAACGGGGGTGCTGGCGACAATTGGCGGCGGGGTGATCAGTTATCCGGGCTAGGGTCTTGACCGCGGAATATCGAACCCGTCCGGTGCCAGCTCGAAACCGTCAAACTGAAACCCCGGTGAGACGGTGCAGCCAACCAAGGCCCAGCCATCAGGGGCCGAAGCCGCTTGCCACCAGCCTTTTGGGACGACGATTTGCGGGGCCTCACCTGCAGTGAAATCTGGGCCCAATCTGTGGTCTAATGCAGGGCCTTCCGACGTCTCGGCAAGTGACAGAACCAGCGTAGTTCCCGCATAGAAATGCCAGATCTCGCCGGCATCGACGCGGTGCCAATGCGACCGCTCTCCCTCCCTCAGCAGGAAATAGATGCAGGTGCCCGCAGGCCTTCCGGGGCCTTCTGCAACCCAGGTCTGGCGGTACCAGCCGCCTTCGGGATGCGGGGCCAGATCAAGCCGCGCAATCATATCATCAGCGTTCATGGCCCACATTCTGCCGCGCGACGCGGGAACCCGCAACGCCAAAGCAAGTTTGGTACGGCAACGGTGCAGTGCCGACAGCATAAGGATCATAAGATGAGCTGCCGCACAGGTAACAAGGTAGAATGGGATTGGGGAATTGGCACCGGGTCCGATGACGACCCTGCGCTTTATATCGCGCAGGATGACGGATCATGGGTGCTCAAGGCCTGAGTTTCGCCGCCGCAGAATATCAGTCCTGAGCCTGAGGCCCGCTAGTTGGCGGGATCGGGGCGAATACATACCGTGACGGTGGTGCCTGCGTTGATCACGCTTTTGATCCGCATGCCGCCGCCTGATTGTTCTGCAAAGCCGCGCGCCATGGACAGGCCGAGCCCAGACCCCCTTCCCGGCGGTTTTGTCGTAAAGAATGGCTCGGTCACTTTTGCCAGGGTCGCGGCGTCCATGCCCGCGCCGGTGTCGGTGACGCTGAAGCAGATGTAACGGGCCTTGGGCAAGGTGCTGCCCATCATATCCAACACTCCGTATTCCTCGCTTACCCGCAGATCAAGATGCCCGGGCCGGCCGTCCAATGCGTCGCGGGCATTCAGTGCTAGGTTCATCACTGCTGCCGTCAACTGGCCCGCATCCACGTAAACCGGGCCGGTGACTTCTCCCAATTGCAGGCTGGTTTGGATTGTCTCGGGCAGGGGACGAAAAGCCAGTGTTTCGAATTCAGACGCCCATTTTGACAGGTGCAGTTCCTGGGGGGCCAAGCGCGACTGACGTGAAAATGCCAGCAGTTGGGCGATGACCTCGGCCGCGCGGCTGGCCGCTTTATGCGCTTCATTCACGACCTCTTTCTGCTCTACGGGATCGTTCAGCTCGTCATAAAGCTCAAGGTTGCCTTTGACGACCGTCAGCAGGTTGTTGAAGTCATGCGCGACGCCGCCCGTCAGCCTGCCAATCGCCTGAATTTTATGGTCATGAACGGAGGCCCGCCTTGCGTCCTCAAGCCTCTCATGGGTAGCGATGATGCCAAGCTGCGCGGTGGCGTAGTACGTCCCAACCGCAACTGCGCCGACCAGGATCACCAGTCGTTCGGCAAATGTTGTGCTGTCGATGGCCTCCCAATAGGCGGCGTAGCAGACGTAAAGCAACATGCAGGCGATGTCCCAATACATGATTGGGGTCCGTCCGCGATGCCGGGCCAGATTGAACATCGCATGCCCCGCCATCCCGCAAACGGCCAGAGCGTGCATCGCGTTTTCCTCCAACGCGTAGAGGTAGAGCGGCATGATCATGAAAATGCCGGAGCTGACCATATTGCCCAGCAACAGCGCGCGATAGGTCATGTCGCTGACCGGTCCGCGGGCCCGACTTAATGCGAATGAATACAGCGTGTTGACGCAAAGATACCCGCCCCACCAAACCAGTATCACCACAGACTGGGTCGCATAGAACAGCGCCCATCCGGCCAAGGTGACAACGAGGTAGCGGAGCGCAAAATCCAACAACGAGCCGATATCGGCGTCGCGCAGCTTCGCCAAGATCACCTCCCGCCGGTGATCGGTTTGAGCATCGAAATGGGACGGCTCGTGCAAAATGCCCTCACTCACAAAGCTGTGAACGAACCTTTCCATGACGCGCGCCTCTGATCCAGAAAAATTTGTATTGGTCGGGCGGGATATCAGTGGCGGTGCTAGGCCTTCAGGATGGATGTGCCCGCGTAGACGGCCGTGTCGCCCAATGCCTCGTCGATGCGGATCAGCTGGTTATATTTCGCCAGTCGGTCGGAGCGGCTGAGCGAGCCGGTTTTGATCTGCCCGCAATTCGTGGCGACGGCGAGATCGGCAATCGTCGCATCCTCGGTCTCGCCTGATCGGTGTGACATCACGTTGGTGAAGCCCGCGCGGTGCGCCATGTCGACGGCCCGCAGCGTTTCGGTCAGGGTGCCGATCTGGTTGACCTTGACCAGCATCGAGTTTGCAGACCCCTTCTTGATCCCCTCGGCCAGCCGCTTGGGGTTGGTCACGAACAGGTCATCGCCGACCAGCTGTATCTTGTCGCCCAGCTCGCCCGTCAGGTTCGCCCAACCGTCCCAGTCATCCTCGTCCATGCCGTCCTCAATGGAAATGATCGGGTAGTCGGCAACCAGCGCGGCAAGGTAGGCCACGTTTTCATCGGAGGACAGCACCTTGTCCTCCCCCTTCATATCATATTTGCCGTCGCGGTAATATTCAGTCGCGGCGCAGTCGAGCGCCAAGTAGATGTCTTCGCCAGGTCTGTAGCCGGCTTTCTCAACCGCCTTGAGGATGAAATCTAGCGCCTCGCGGGAGGAGGAGATATTTGGCGCAAACCCACCCTCGTCGCCGATGCCGGTGGCATAGCCACCTGCCGACAGTTCTTTTTTGAGGACGTGAAAAACCTCGGCCCCCATGCGAACGGCGTCGCGGATATTGCCGGCGCTGACCGGCATGATCATGAATTCCTGAATGTCGATCGGGTTGTCGGCATGTTCGCCGCCATTGATGATGTTCATCATCGGCACTGGCAAGACGCGGGCCGAGGTGCCACCCACGTAGCGGTAGAGCGGCATGGTCGTGAAATCCGCGGCGGCCTTGGCCGTGGCGAGGCTGACGCCCAGGATGGCATTGGCGCCAAGGCGGGCCTTGTTCTCCGTGCCGTCCAGCTCGATCATCAATTCGTCCACGGCGACCTGATCGGTAGCATCCTCGCCCAGCAGGTTTTCGGCAATCTCGCCGTTGACGGCGGCGACCGCGTCGAGAACGCCTTTGCCCAAGTAGCGGTTTTTGTCGCCATCGCGCTTTTCATTCGCCTCATAGGCCCCGGTTGACGCGCCCGATGGCACGGCGGCGCGGCCCATGCTGCCGTCTTCCAGAATGACATCTACCTCAACGGTTGGGTTGCCCCGGCTGTCGAGGATTTCGCGTGCATGAATGTCAATGATGGTGCTCATGGAAATGGAGGTCCTTTAAGAACTGGGAGGGTTTCCTTTGTGGCAGGGTATAGTCGCCCCTCTGGGGAGGGGCAAGGCGGCCAACGGTGAAGCCTTTTTTCAAACGACCGAACCCGGCCACCATACGGTGACCGGGTTTAGGCCGTTTTCTATTCGGATATCTGCCGAACCGGAAGCTTTAGCGAAACAGGATTTTATCCTGCATGGAGCGAAGATCCGCACGGTAGGAGTCGATGGCTTCCTGTCCGGGGACGCCCATCACATCCGCAATGTCGCGCCAGGCGTCGAGCCGCGCGCGCGCGACCCCTTCAACGGCATTTATGAAGCTGGGTTCCGGCTTGATCGCGTTGAGCCCCGTCTCGATCATATGGGAGCGGTGCCCGTTATCAAACAGGTCCCAGGATGCGGAGCGTGCAGCGAGACGTTCGCCGGAAACGTTCCGGATCGCAACCTGATCAGCGGGGGAGATGGCATCCCATGCCTCATTCGACAGGATGACCGAAAACGTCGGTGTATATACGCCGTTATCCAGCTCGGTCACCGTACGCTCTTGCGTCCAGATGCCAGCGGCACGTGCAGCGCCGTGGGCCATGAAGAAGGTCATCGTGCCGTTTTCAGTTTCGTTGTAATCCGCCAACCATTCTTGGGTTTCGGCCCGCACGACTGCAGGACCGACCGTATCAAGCCCCCTGAAATAGGGGACTGGGTAGTCGTTACTCTCCAACAGCATCGAATCGACTTCTACCGGCTCATCGGTCAGGCGCCAGATATGGGCAGCCGGTGCTGCGATGAAACCAAGCAGTTCGGCATCTTCGAAATAGTCGGTCTGCGAAAGATATTCATCATGCAGCCGCCACATGGAGACCGCCGTCTGTTCAGCCGAGCCGCCCATCAAGGGAACCATGGGTAGCTGCAGCAACGGGTGGGAGCCGGCAAGATGGCCGTTGAATACATAGGCCCCGTCAACGTCACCGCTGGTCACAAGCTCAAACTGCTCAGAGGGATCGCGATTGACCTCGACCGGATCAATGAAGGTCACACGCCCTTCCGTGACTTCGCTGATTTCGGCAAGGTAAAGGTCGATGATGCCGCTGTTGATCACGAATTTCGGTGCAGAGGCTCTGTTGAAGGTCAGCACCAGATTGCCATTGGGATCGGCCTCGGGGGCAGGATTCACCTGTGGTAGTTCCGCGACGGGTGCAGGCTCGACGACTGCGACGTCGGTTTCGGGTTCAGCTACTTCGACCACGGGCGCGTCTGCAACCTTGATCTCGGCTGGTTCAGCTGCCGGTGCGGCAGCAAAGGTGTCGCCATTTCGACAAGGGATTGCCAGGACCTGGCCGATAAAGATGCGGTTCGGGTTGCTGCCGATGACCTTCAGGTTCGCTTGATGCAGGCCTTCATAAACAAAGCTGCCATAGACGCGTTTTGCGATACCGCTGAGCGTGTCGCCCTTCGCAACCGTGTAATTCTGACCGCAAGCCGGTGCGCTTTGCGCAAAGACTGCCGCGGGCAAAGCCGTGCTGGCCAAAACGGTGATCAGGCTTATGGACAAGGGTCTCATTGTTACTTCCTTTTACATCTACCACCATGGGCTTGGTTCGCGAGTGCGGATATGAGGGCTGGCGGTTAAAAAAACGTGACTAACTGAAGGACCAATGGGACATGAGAGGAGCGCAAAGGCATCCTTTTCTGATCTCCCACCGATATTTTTCCGGTTATCGATAGCTAATTGGGCAAATTCGTGGCTTTTTTTCTGAAATTTTTAGGCATACCCAAAAGAATAGGTTAACGGCCAGCATCAGGGCGGCTATTGCCGTTCAATTGGGCTGAGCGATCAAAAATAGTTATACTTATGTATGGGGCGGTGCCGCCTATCTTGCCCCGTGTAACAAGGAGCGGAAGGATAGTGCCCCGCCAATTTTGGGCGGCTTTTCCATACTTTGCTTACTTGCGAAAAATCCGAGACAAACTGGTATCAATTTCGCAGTGAGTTTTAGTGAATAACGTATTGAAAAAAAAGGATATATGAAGATCGCGCTAATGAATTGGAAACCGTGCTGACGCAATCTCCTTCCTGCGAAAAAGGGGAATTGTATGACCACGCAGCAGACCAGTTTGGCGATCCGTGACCTTGGCGATGTGTCAGATCAGCTTATAACTTCGGATTATTTCGGCGGCATTTATATCGGCTACCGCAATTTCGACCGCTACTCCGCGGCGGATACGGAGATCGGGCTTACCAACCTGCGTTGGCCGGGTGGTGCTGCGTCAGAAAAAGTATCTTGGTACGGGCTGGAATTCGACAACCTGACCGACCCGTCTTCGAATAAACCCGGCCTGAGCGAAATGGCGGCCTATACAATTGCCAATGACGCGCCCCTGAACGTGATCATCCCGACGGGCGAATATAAAAACGATCTTGACCGCGCGAAGACGGATTTCGAGGCGTTGCTTAGCCGTATCGCTTCAGGTGAGCTGGGGGAAATGCCGCGCGAGCTGACATTTGAGATCGGCAATGAGTATTACGCGATGCAGGAGTTCCGCGACGACCCCGGCGCTTACGGCGAGGTGGTCAACGTCTATGCGGAGACGATGGCGGAATTCCTTGCGGAGAATCCTGACGCCTTCGCCGGGATAGACGTCAATTTCACGGCACAGATTGGCAAGAACCTCTCTGACAATTCCGCCATCCTGGCGGAGATGTCGGGCAGCGCCTTGAGCGTTATCGATACCTTGGTTTTCCACCGCTTCGCGTGGTCTTTGGACGATGCTGTCAACCATGTCGACCGCGTTGAAGATGCGCTGGACGAGTGGGTGGATGCGGGGCTGACGCCGGAATATGAGGTCTATCTTTCCGGTTGGAATGTCGGATCATGGACGCGGGAGGAAGCCCGCAGCCGATTTATTGACGAAGTGGCGGACACATTTGGCGAAACCGTGCAGGAGGCCGATATCAACCTCGACACGCGTAACGATGCGGTGTTCGAGCATTTTTGGCAGACGGGTGAGTTGACCTCCTCCACCGGGGTTGTGGTTGACACGAAGTGGGGTGTTGCCAATCGCGACTACGGTCTGGCGCAAGCCGCCGCGATGCTAGAAATCCTGACGGGCCATGCCGAGGTTGGCGTCGATTCGGCCAGCATCTACGGGGTTGATACGCCCTACGCCGCGCATCTGTCATTCGGCGATGAGGTGTTTGTAGGCGGGGCCATGCTGCGCATGATGTCGGAGGCGCTACCCGGAACAACGGTCATGGACACGGGGATCACCAATGCCCGCGATGGGGAGCTTAACCTGCATGCGTTCGAGGGGGAGGGGAAGGTGGTTCTTTATGTGTCTGCCGACGCATTTGACGAGGGCATAAGCAGCCTGGACGCGCAGCTGGACCTCTCCGATTTCGGTGTTTCATTCAGCAGCGTGACGGCACGCAGCCTGACCTCCACCCTTGATGCAAACTGGAAGGAGAAATACGGCATCGTCGATCGCGCAGATATCGATGAGAGCCCCGAGGCGCGGCTTTACGAGCGCGGCGTGATCACCGAGAAAGAGGTAGGCGTTGATGGCGACACGCTGACGCTGAGTTTTGGTCAAGGTTACGAGGTAATCGAGATCACGTTGCACACAACGACCACCGTCACCGGCAGTGACGGCGCGGATATGCTCAGCGGTACCGCGGGCGATGACTTCATTTTCGGTCTTGATGGAGATGACGTGATCGATGCACGTGATGGCGGCGCAGATGTGCTGACGGGCGGGGCGGGGTCGGATGTCTTTGTCTTTGGCGTGGATGGCCACGCGGACCGGGTGACCGATTTCACCGTCGGCGAAGACAAGATCGACCTGGAGCAGCTGACATCAGCGATGAACATGGTGCGTGTCTCACTTGGGGAGTTCGAGTTTGTCCGCACCCGCCGGTTTGAAGATGACCCTGGCTATGAGGCTGGTGAGATTATTTTCGAGCAAAGCGGCGAAGATGTGCTGATCCGTTATCAAGGCGATCCACGCGGGCTCGCGCAGGAGGTGGACCTGGATATTGCGGTGCTCGAGAACGTCAGTCTCAGCACCATTTCATTGTCCGACATCGCGATCTAGGCCGTCATCGGCAGAGTAGATGGCTGCACCTCAACTGCTCAGCTTGATGGCGTAAAGCTCCAGCCGGTGCCCTTTCAGCCGGTAGCCCAGACGCTGTGCGATGCGTTCTTGCAGGGCTTCGATCTCGGGGTCGACAAACTCGATGATCTCGCCGGTTTGCAGATCAATGAGGTGGTCGTGATGGTCGCGCTCCGCGTCCTCATACCGCGCACGCCCGTCGCCAAATTCAAGCCGCTCAAGCAGGCCTGCTTCCTCAAATAATTTCACCGTCCGGTACACTGTGGCGATGGAAATGCTGGCGTCACGGGCCGTGGCGCGTGCGTGCAACTCTTCGACATCGGGGTGGTCCTTGGCTTCCTCCAGGATCTCGGCAATCACGACCCGCTGACCGGTCATGCGCAGGCCCTTCTTCGCGGACCGCTCAATGAGTGTTTTCGCCATGATGCCTCCGTTTGGTACCATTTAAGCGAAAGGGGCGTCGCATCTCCACCCGAAATTCCCACATAGACATTGACTTACGACGCAACCAAGCGCATCTGACACTTAAGCCGGCGCAGCAAATGCGGCGTGAGACCTGATTGCAGGGTTTTCGCAGATGCGCCGCACACCGTTCCCAATTTTCACGCGAGAGGGGCCGGCGGGGACACTCCCCGCACCCATTGTAACGCGACCCGTGCGGCCTGTTGATGCGCCTGCACGCGAGCCCATGTCTTGAAAGGGCATGACGTGACTGAATTTGAATCCTTGGGCATCAGCCCGAAACTGGCCGCCAAACTGGCCGAGAATAACATCGCAACCCCGACGCCCATCCAGAAGGAGGCGATCCCGATTGTCCTTGGTGGCCGCGACGTGCTGGGGCTCGCGCAGACCGGGACCGGCAAGACCCTGGCCTTTGGCCTGCCGATCATCCACAACCTGATGAAACTGGGCACCAAGCCCGATCCCAAGACCGTGCGCGCCCTGATCCTTGCGCCGACCCGCGAACTGGCCAAGCAAATCCAGGACAACCTGAAGATGTTTCAGGGCGGCGGCCATCTGAAGATTAATATGGTCGTTGGCGGCCTGTCGATGAACACGCAGCGCAAGGCGCTGGCGCGGGGCACCGATATTCTGGTGGCCACGCCGGGTCGGCTGATTGACCTGTTGGAGCAGAAGGCGGTGACCCTGTCTGCCGTCGAATATCTGGTGCTTGATGAGGCCGATCAGATGCTCGACATGGGGTTCATCCACGCGCTGCGCCAGATCTCGAAGCTGATCCCGGAAAAGCGGCAGACGCTGCTCTTTTCCGCGACCATGCCTAAACTGATGGAAGAGCTGGCCGCGACCTATCTTGATCACCCCCGCCGCGTGCAGGTGGCACCGCCGGGAAAAACTGCGGATAAGATCACCCAATCGGTGCATTACGTGGCCAAAGCCGCCAAGAATGACCTGCTGGAAGAGCTGCTGGACAAGCATCGCGACGAGCTGGCGCTGGTCTTCCTGCGCACCAAACACGGCGCTGAGAAGCTGAAAAAGCTGTTGGAGAAAAAAGGCTTCGCTGCAGGCTCCATCCACGGCAATAAATCGCAAGGTCAGCGCGACCGGGCCCTTGCAGCATTCAAATCGGGTGAGCTGCGGGTGCTGGTGGCCACGGATGTCGCCGCGCGCGGCATCGACATCCCGGATGTGGGCTATGTGTATAACTACGATCTGCCGAATGTGCCGGAAAACTACGTACACCGGATCGGTCGAACCGCGCGGGCGGGCAAGGAAGGGGAGGCCATCGCTTTCTGCGCCCCGGACGAGATGGGCGAAATGAAAGACATCGAGAAGGTGCTGAAAAAGGCCATTCCGGTGGCAGGCGGGCGGCGTTGGAGCCCCGCCGAGGAAGAAGCCAAGCCGAAGAGGGGTGGCGGTGGAGGTGGCGGCCGCGGTCCTGGTGGCCCGCGTGGCGGCAAACCCCGTGGACAAGGCGGCGGCAACGGGGCGCCGTCAAGTGGCGACACGCCCGGCGGCCCGCCAAAGCGTCGCCGCACCCGCCGGCGCCGGGGGCAGGGCCCAAAAATGGCGGCCTAGTAGTCTGCTCAGAGCACATACCTCACCGTGCCGGCTGAACGTCGCGCGGGGCAACAATCCAAAAGATAGGGGCGGCGTGGTGATCTACCACGCCGCCCTTATTGCGCTAAAGGGGTGGTCAGCTGTAAAGGCGTGGCACGCCGAAGCTGTCATGGATTTCGTTCACCGTAGCCTGTCCGACGCCCAAGGCGGTGGCAAGCTCATGCAGGTATTTCGCCTCCGCCGGATGGTCGGGCTCAATCGCCATGACGGACATGGAATAGACCTGCGTCTCCAACCCTTGCGGGGTGTCCTCGGCCAGTTTGCGCGCGTTGACGGGTTCATCCATGGCCGCTTGCACGAATGCCATATCGTCAGGCGTCGCGTCGTCGCCGATGGTGGCCATCAGCGTGTCTTTCTCATTGGCATCAATCGCCCCGTCGCACCGGGCGGCCATGATCATTGCGCGGATCATCAGACCGGCGCTTTCCTCGGCAGGGGGTTCCTCTGCCGGCATGTCGCGGCTCAGCAGTTCTTCAAGGCTTTGACCGCCTTCGGGCGCGCCGCCGCGTGCTGTGGCCAAACCGCCCAGAAGCCCGCCGATGCCACCAAGCCCGCCGGCCCCGGCACCGCCGCCGGTCAGCCCTTCAAGCATGCCACCAAGGCCACCGCCGAGCCCGCCGCCCGCCTGTTGCGGTGCGCCGCCCAGGCCGCCAGCGCCGGTTTGGCTAGGGTTCTGGCCTGGCATGCCGCCGGCACCCTTGAGGTTTTCCATAACCTTGCCCAGCCCGCCGCCGCCTTGGACCGCTTGCATTCCTTTGGCGACCGCAAAGCCTAGTGCGACTTTGGTCAGCATTCTGCCTAATGACATCCTCGTTCTCCTTTTGGGTCACTCATCTTTTTCCGCGTCATCACCGGGGCGTCCGGGTCAGACCGTGAGACGGGGAGGGCTGGCAGCATCAACACTGTCGCAGGACACGCATCACCTGCGCCGGCAACCCCCTTCTCGGCGTATTAAGAATAGCCGCTACAGCTGTCGACCGTAAGGGCTGTCGTTAACCTTACCCGTCAGGTGCCGCAAAAAGTTTGGCGAACCTGCTCCTGCTCGGCCGGGGGGGCACGCAGATCGGCGTCTTCCGGGGCGGCGTCAAACGGGCGGGCAAGGGCTGCGTTTAGCCTTTCAAAACGGGTGTTGTCGCCGCGTAGGGCCTCCTGGATCGCAGCCTCGATCTGGTGGTTGCGGGGGATCAGGCTGGGGTTGGTGCGTGCCATCAGCCCCGCATCGGGGTTTTTCGCCTGCCAGACGTCCGACCACGCGTCAAAGGCAGTCGGGTCGACGAACTGGTCGCGTGCGGTGCCGTCGTGAAGGCCGCGGAAGGTCAGAGTGAAATCCGCCTGATTTTCGGCCATGCGGGTCAGCAGATCCTGGACCAGAGCGATTTCACCCTCCCCGCCGGAGGTCAGGCCGATCTTGGCGAAGAACACTTTTTGCCAAGCCTGTGTATAGTCGGGGCCGAACTGGTGCAGCACCGCTTGCGCCTTCTCAACGGCACGGTCCGTATCGCTGTCGATCAAAGGCAGCAAGGCGCTGGCCAGCTGGGCGAGGTTCCAGACCAGAATTTCCGGCTGCGCCCCGTAGGCGTAGCGGCCGAACTGGTCTATGGAGGAGAAGACCTTGCGCGGATCATAGGCATCCATAAAGGCGCAGGGCCCGTAATCAATCGTCAGCCCGCCGACATGGCAATTATCCGTGTTCATCACCCCGTGGATGAAGCCCAGACCCATCCAATGCGCCACCAGCGCGGCTTGCGCGTGGACGACTTCGGTCAGAAACCCAAGCGCATCATCCTCGGTCAAATCGGGATAGTGACGGCGGATCGCAAAACCCAGCAAGGCTGAAAGCGCCTCCTGATCCTGTTGGGCGGCGAAATACTGAAATGTGCCGACGCGGATATGGCTGCTGGCCACGCGCGTGAGGATCGCGCCGGGAAAACGCGCCTCGCGCAGTACGTCCTGCCCGGTTGTCACGGCGGCCAGCGCGCGGGTTGTGGGCACGCCTAGCGCGTGCATCGCCTCGCTGACAAGATATTCGCGCATCACCGGTCCCAGCCACGCCCGACCGTCGCCCGCGCGGCTATAGGGGGTGGGGCCGGACCCTTTCAGCTGTATATCCCAATGGCTGCCATCGGGCGCCGTGACCTCCCCCAACAGCAGGGCGCGCCCGTCGCCCAGCTGCGGGGACCAGCCGCCGAACTGATGGCCGGCATAGACCTGCGCCAAAGGGGCGGAACCGGGGGGCGTTTCATTGCCCGCCAGCATCGCGATCCCGGCGTCTGAGCGCAGCCAATCGGCATCCAGCCCCAGCTGAACGGCCAGGCTGTCATTCAACTGGAACAACGCAGGTGCAGGGACCGGCGTGGGAGGCATTCTGGTGTAGAACCGCTCCGGCAGGGTGGCGTATTGGTTATCAAAGCGGGGCGCGGTCACAGTCGCCCGATCCGGTCGGTCAGGAGCGTGAAGAACCCGTCGGCATCGACGCCGCCCATGAACATTGCATTGGGTGCGCGGTCGGTGACCCGCCACCAATCGGCGACGGTCATACCCATGGTCAGCTCTGACTGTGTTTCGATCGTCACGTTGATATGGCGTCCGGTGAAGAGGTCCGGTTCCAACAGATAGGCGATCACGCAGGGGTCATGGAGCGGCGCGCCCTCAGAGCCGTATTTCTCCTTGTCGAAGCGCTCGAAAAAGTTGGTCCATTCGGCGACCATGCGCCCCGGCTCGGTGCCCATGGCACGAAACGCATCGACCCGTGGCCGGGTGGTGAGGGCCTGATGGGTAATATCAAGCCCCATCACGACAAGCGGCACGCCGGACGCAAAAACGATCTCGGCCGCCTGGGGGTCGACATAGATGTTGAATTCAGCTGCCGGTGTGATGTTGCCCACCTGAAAATAGGCCCCGCCCATCAGCACAACCTCCTGCACGCGGTCTACGATATCGGGCGCGCGCCTGAAGGCGGTGGCTATGTTGGTCAGCGGCCCAAGGGGGCAAAGCGTGACGGTGCCTGCAGGCTCCGCCCGGAGCGTATCGATGATGAAATCGACCGCGTGCTGGTCTTGCAGCGCCATTTTCGGATCGGGCAGCTGCGGGCCGTCGAGACCGGTTTTGCCATGCACATGTTCGGCCGTGACCAGCTTGCGTTCCAGCGGCGCGTCGCAGCCCGCGTAGACCTTGGCGTCAGACCGCCCGGCAAGCTCACACACGATCAGCGCGTTGCGGCTGGTCAACGGCAGCGGCACGTTGCCCGCCACGGACGTGACGCCCAGCACCTCAAGCTCGGGCGAGGCGAAGGCCAGCAGCAGCGCGACGGCGTCATCCTGGCCAGGGTCGGTGTCGATGATGATCTTGCGAGGCGTGGTCATAGAGGGCGAACTTTCAGGTTAGTGATCCGGTTTTCCGATTTGCCGGTCACCTCGAAACGGTAGCCGTGGAAGCTGAACACCTGCCCCTTTGACGGGATCGATTGCGCCTCGTGAATGACCAGCCCCGCAATGGTGTTGGCCTCCTCATCGGGCAGGTCCCAATCAAGCTGCCGGTTGAGATCACGGATCGTCATGGCACCGTCAATGTCGTAATTGCCATCGGCGCCGGCCTCGGGCTTGGGTTCGTCGCTGATGTCGAACTCGTCGGTGATCTCGCCCACGATCTCTTCCAGAATATCTTCCAGGGTGATGAGGCCTTGCAGGCCGCCATACTCATCCACAACCAGGGCAAAGTGAGTGGATTGCGCCAGAAACTGGCGCATCTGCTCTTCCAGCGTTGTGGTTTCAGGCACGAAGTAGGGTTTGCGCATCACGGCGGTGACGTCGAAGCCTTCCAAGGTGCCGGTCATGCCGTCCGGTCCGCGCAACGCCTTGTTCACCGCGCGCAGCAGGTCCTTGGCATGCAGGATTCCCACGATGTTTTCAGGGTCGTCGCGGTAGATGGGAAGGCGGGTATGCGCGGATTTGAGCGACTGCTCGATGATCAGGTCGGGGCCGTCTTCGACATTGATCATCTCGATCTCTGAACGGTGGAGCATGATCTCCTCCACATCGCGCTGCGCCAGATCCAGCGCGCCCAGCAGGCGGTCACGCTGCTCTTTCTCGACCACGCCTTCCTGCCGGCCCAGCTCCAACGCGCCTGCGATTTCCTCGTGCACTGACAGGATATGGCTGTCCGGGTCGGTTTCGACGCCGAAAACCTTCAGCAATTGCCGCACCAAGGCGCGCACCACATTGACGACCGGCGCGAAGACGGAGACCACAATCTTGATGGGGGCCGAGACGCGGGCGGCCGCGACCTCCGCATTGGTGATCGCGTAGGTTTTGGGCAGCACCTCGGCAAAAATTAGCACCAGCAACGTCATGACCAACGTGGCCAGCGCCACCCCGGATTCCCCGAATAGCTGCGTGAACAGGGCCGTCGCCAGAGACGTTGCCAGAATGTTGACCAGGTTATTGCCCAGCAGCACGGAGCCGATCAGTTTTTCACTGTCCTCGGTGATTTCCAGAGCGCGTTCCGCCCCTGCAGACCCCTTATCGGCCTGACTGCGCAGTTTGCCACGCGAGGCCGCCGTCAGCGCGGTCTCGGACCCTGAGAAGAAGGCGGACATGGTCAGCAGCAAGATGATCACCCCGGCTGTCACCCAGGAGGCGGTCTCGATCAGCGATGTCGGTTCTTCCATAGGGGCTGTTGTTCCGGTCGATATCAGAGGTATGTTTGAGGTTATGGGGCCAAGCCAGCCCCGGTTCAAGGGCGGGAGCGCGGCGGAAATGGTCAGAGTTGTCGATATCGGCCCGCTTGATGGCCCGGTTGCCCTGTTTGGCGGCGCCTATTCAAACGTGCAGGCAACGCAGGCATTTTTTGATGCAGTTGCCGACATCCCGCGGAGCAACCGCATCTTTACCGGTGATCTGGTCGCCTATTGCGCCAACCCAGCTAGGACGGCGGAGCTGGTTCTGGACCGCTCAGGGCTTTGCATTGCGGGCAATTGCGACCGTCAGATTGCCGACGGGGCCGATGATTGTGGCTGTGGGTTCGAGGAAGGCTCCGCCTGTGATCTGGCCTCGAAAGGCTGGTACCCATTTGCCGCCGTGCAAATGCAGGGCCTGCGCACCCGGCTGGAAGCGCTGCCGGGTATTGGTCTGTTTCAGCATGCAGGACGGCGCTATGCCGTGATCCATGGCGGCGTGGCCGACATCGCGCGCTTCCTGTGGCCGTCGGACCCGGAGGCCTGTTTTGCCGAAGAGGTCGACCGGCTGACCGCGCATGTAGGCCCGATCAACGGGGTTATCAGCGGCCATTGCGGCATCGCCTTTGAGCGGATGATTGGCCCCGTGCAATGGATCAATGCAGGCGTGATCGGCATGCCGCCCCACGATGGACGCCCCCATACGCGCTACGCCTTGTTGACGGGTGACGGGGTGCGGTTTCATGACCTGCACTATGACGCGGCTAGCGCATCAGACGCGATGACCGCGGCCGGGTTGACCCAAGGATATGGGGCGGCGCTGCTTAGCGGTGTCTGGCCTTCAGAAGATGTGTTGCCTCAGGCGCTGCGGCTGGAGCCCTTGTAAACTGGCCTCAGTCTGAGCTGGGGCGCGCTTTCTTGTGCTCGTCATCCTGCGCCAACGGGTGTTTTTCCAACACCAGCTCCGTCAGGCGCTCGTCCAACACATGGGTGTAGATTTCAGTGGTGGAGATATCTGCGTGACCCAGCATCGTCTGGATCGCCCGCAAGTCGGCACCGCCGGCCAGCAGATGGGTGGCAAAGGCGTGGCGCAAGCGGTGCGGCGTGACCTTGGCCGGGTCAACCCCGCCTGCCACAGCAAGCTCCTTGATCAGCATGTAAAAGCGGTGCCGCGTCAGGTGGCCCGATTTGCCGCGCGAAGGGAACAGAAATTTTGACGGCGCCACGCCGCGTTTCTGCCGGACCCCATCGAGCGCGTCGCGCGTGTCGAGCCACACAGCCAGGGTTTGCCGCGCAGCGGGGGACAAGGGTACCAGCCGTTCCTTGCCGCCCTTACCGCGCACCAGGATCATCGCCGGGTCCCCACGTGCCGACGAGGCGGGCAAGCTGACCAGCTCGCTGACCCGCATGCCGGTGGCATAAAGCAGCTCCATCAGGCAGGTATTGCGCAACTGGTCCGATCTGCCACGAGCGGAGGTTTGGGCCGCGCCGAGCAGCCGGTCGACCTCTTCCAGGGACAGGGTCTTGGGCAGCGACTTTTGCCGGCCCGGTCCCTTGATCTGGATCGCCGGGTTTTCGTCGCGCCAGCCTTCTTCATAGGCAAAACGATAGAGCTGCTTGATCGCGGACAACCGACGCGCGCGGGTCGATTTCGCCAGGCCCTGCGCGTCGCAATGGATCAGATACCCTTCGACATCGGCGCGGGTCGCGGTTTCCAGATCCCCCGATTTGCCTTCAAGCCAGCTCGCCCAGTCGATCAGGTCGCGACCATAGGCCAGCCGCGTGTTCTCCGCCGCGTCCAGCTCGGCGGCCTGTGCTTCAAGAAAGGTCTCAATCCAGCGGGCAGCTTCGGGGGTCATGCGCGCGGCCGCGTGAGCAGCAGGTATAGTGCGGTTTGGCGCGCCACGTCATCAAACCCCAGATGGTTCAGAAGGGCCAGCCCATGCTCCACATCCAGCGGATCGCCCCGTGGCCCGTCTGCGAGAAGGTCCAACGCCTCCAGTACGGCCTCCCCCGGTCGGGCGTCGCGCAGCATGGCGTCGAACCGGGCCGGGGCGGCGTCCGTATTGAATGCCGCGATAATGGCTGCCTCCAGTGGGTCTTCGCTGCTTTGGGCACTTGGCGCGCCCGTCGCAAGCGCCTGCCATAGGTGGGGCGCACCCGAGGGGGCGGGCGTTGCCTTCGTGTAGCCTTTCGAAAGCAGCTGTGCACGGTAGACGACAAGGGCTGCGTCGCCATCGAGATCAAGCCGGGCAAGCTGATCGCCATAGAATTGCGCAAAGGCATGTTCCAGCCCCGCGATACGCATGGCGCGCATGACGGCAGAGAGGCGTTGGCCGATGGTCGCAGGGTCGTCCGCCCGCATCGCAGCTTCAAGTTCCTGCACCGCGTCGACCCTGTCCCAGACCCCGCCGGAGGCCGCAGGCTGACGCTCGTTATACAGGGCAAAAAGGCGGGTAGGGGGCAGGGCCGACAGCCGCGTCAGCCGTTCTGCGGCCGCGATCCGGGCTTTCCAGCCGGTCCGCTCGCTCAGGTTCGCATGCGAGAATGCATTGGGCAGCCCAGCCATAGATAGCGGCTCGCCGATGGCTTCGTGCATGCGGTAGGCCAAAGGCGTGATGCGGTCGGGGACGGGCAAAAGCGGCTCTCCCTCGAACAGCTCAGGGTCGAGGAACCGGGCCAGCAGCGCCTCCTCCTTGGGGGTGATCAGGCCAAGCGTTTTGCCGGTTCCAAGGGTGACCACCGCTGCGTCCCAGTCGCCCGAACGCGCCAGGCAGAAGATGCGGGCCGGGTAGGTGGGCGCGATGGAGGGGGTCTCGACCATGTCGCGGCAGGCGCGGTCTTCGGAGCCAGCAAGCAGGCTGATGTCAAACCACCGCCCGAACAATTCGGGCCGGGTCGGGCCGGCCCGCGCCAGTAGGGCCTCAGCCTGATCCAGCGCGCCGATCTCCAGAAACTTGTCAACCCGTGCCAAAAACAGGTCTGCCCTGGCGTCGCTATCTGCCGGGGCGGGCAGCTCTGCCAGAAGGATACGGGCCAGAAACTGTGCCAGCGGCGGCGGCAGGTCGGCGCGGGTGTCGCGGATCAGCACGGCCGCGTGGCGGGCCGATGACTGGGTCCAGAAATCAGCGGGCAGCCCGCTGGCCTGCTGCGACGTGATCCCGACCGCGTCCAGCTTCAGCTGGCCCAAAGGTACGGTTGTCACCGCCGAGACGGATGCTGATTGCGCAACGTCATCGCCCGTCTCGCCCGACGTTTCGGGAGGCGCGCTTTTGCTGACAACATCCGACAGCCATTCAATCGCCGATAGGGGTGTTGACGGGTCCGTTTGCGCGCCACCTGCGACCGGCAGCAGCGTCAAAGCGATCACCCCAAGCCACCTGAATGCGCTAGCTGCCATTCAGGTCGACCGGCTGATTCACCTCGATGCGGTTGGGGGTTAAATCGCCGAAATAGGCGTACCCGACGATTGCGAAAATACCCGTCACAATCAGAAATAATAGTAGCTTAAAAAGCCTACCCATCTGCCCCTGCCTTACTTACGCTCTGCCTCTGGCGGGCGGTCATTCGTGGTGCCGCGCCGTCCGTTGCTTTTATATATGGTATTTAGGGCCAGTTCACGCCATTGAGGCAATAGAAAAGAAGTTTGAGCGAGAGAATGCCACCGAAATCGGCCAAATTGACAAAGCCTGTGGTGCTTGTGGGCATGATGGGGGCTGGCAAAAGCGCTGTGGGGCAGGCGTTGTCGCAGCTTCTTCGGGTCGCTTTCCTTGATTCCGACCAGGAGCTTACGACTGCGGCCAATATGAGCATCGCCGAGATCTTTGAACGCGACGGGGAGGCGTTTTTTCGTGATCGCGAGACCGAGGTGATCGAACGGCTGTTGACCGGCGACCCGGCCATCCTGTCCACTGGCGGCGGCGCTTTCATGGCTGACCGGAACCGGCAGCTGATTTCGGAAAAGGGCGTTTCGGTATGGCTGGACGCAGAGCTGGACCTGCTCTGGAGCCGTGTGCGCCACAAGACCACCCGCCCATTGCTGCGCACCGACAACCCGCGCGCCACGCTGGCCGAGATTTTTGCCGTCCGCACCCCGATCTACGCCTTGGCGGACCTCTCGGTAAAAGCGCACAAATGCTACTCGGTCGAGGAGATGGCGCAGGTGGTCTGCCGCTGTCTGGAAGAGGCGGGAATTGTGAAGGGATAGCGCATGGAAACGCTGCGGGTAGAGCTGGGCGCGCGCGCCTATGACATCGTGATTGGCGAGGGGCTGCTGGCACAGGCGGGCCGGCATCTGGCGGATGTTGGCGGGTCCGGCAAGGTCGTGGTCATCACGGATGAAAACGTGGGCAGGCTGCATCTGGGCGCTTTGGAAGCGGCGTTGCGCGATGCCGGTTTTCAATCCGCCGCCCTGCAACTGCCCGCCGGTGAGGCCACGAAAAGCTGGCCGCATTTCTCCCGAACGGTGGATTGGCTGCTGGCCCAGAAGGTGGAGCGGGGCGATCTGGTCGTAGCCCTTGGCGGGGGCGTCATCGGCGATCTGGTGGGCTTTGCTGCCGCCGTTTTGCGCCGCGGGGTGCGCTATGTACAAATCCCCACCTCGCTACTAGCCCAGGTTGACAGCTCCGTCGGCGGCAAGACTGCGATCAATTCCGAGCACGGCAAGAACCTGATCGGGGCGTTTCACCAACCCAGCCTTGTGCTGGCCGATATCACCGCGCTTGGGACGCTGTCGGCACGCGACTTTCTAGCTGGCTACGGCGAGGTGATGAAATACGGCCTGCTGGGCGACGCGGATTTCTTCGGCTGGCTTGAGGAAAACGCGCCGGATCTGGCGGCGGGGAATGTAGAAAAGCGCATCTATGCGGTCAAACGCTCCTGCGAGATGAAAGCGGCCATTGTGGCCCGCGACGAGACCGAACAGGGGGAGCGTGCGTTGTTGAACCTTGGCCATACGTTCTGCCATGCGCTGGAGGCCGCAACCGGCTATTCCGACCGCCTGCTGCATGGTGAGGGGGTCGCTGTGGGCTGCGCTTTGGCTTTTGAGGTCTCCGCCCGCATTGGGTTGTGCAGCCAGGAAGACCCCAGCCGCGTCCACGCCCATTTGGCGCAAATGGGGTTGAAGCGCGACCTCCGCGACATTCCGGGCGATTTGCCGGGGGCGGATAGGCTGATCGAGCTGATGGGTCAGGACAAGAAGGTCGTGAAGGGCACGCTCAACTTCATCATGGCCCGCGGCATTGGGGAAGCGTTTGTGACCTCTGACGTGGATTTAGGCATTGTGAAAGCCGTTCTGCAGGAGAGCGCGGGGTAGGGGGCAGTCTAGCTTGATTTTAAGCGCAGCCCTATCCCGGCAAACAACGCTGCCATTCTGTGACGAAATTGTTCTGAATGATGTAGACCCCCGCAAGGGATGGCATGATCATGGTGCGGCGGGGGGCGGTCTCGCCGCGGCATTGTGCATCATAAAGGACGGCGTCCATGTCGCGAATCTGGACGGGGTTTGACAGGGTGCAATTCGTCGCAATGCCCACCATTTCGGTCTCCGACAGCCCAAGCGCGCCGCCATCCTGGCCGAGGCTATCGACGGTGCAGGACCATTGGCTGGTTTGGGAGGTTACGGGTCGAAAAAGGTCCAGACCAACCGCCGTCGCGGGAAGGGTCGCCAACACGACAGGCAAAGTCGTGGCGATGAGTATGTTGCGCATTTTCTTTAGGCCCCCAGGCAGTCACTTAGTCCATTAACCATATTGCGCCCGGGGTGCGAGGGCCAATCAACTCTACCGTGAAGAAAGCCTGAGGGATCAGCTATTTGTGCGGCATGAGATCGTGAGTAATCAGAGCTATTCCAACGAAAAAGGCCGCTCGAAGGAGCGGCCTTTTGATGGGTGTCGGTGCCAGCTTAACGCTTGGAGAACTGGAAGCTCTTACGGGCCTTGGCTTTACCGTATTTCTTCCGCTCGACCACGCGGCTGTCGCGGGTCAGGAAGCCTGCGGCTTTCAGCGCGCCGCGCAGGGATGGGTCGTAAAGCTGCAGTGCCTTCGAGATGCCGTGCTTGACCGCACCGGCCTGACCGGACAGACCGCCGCCTTTGACAGTGGCCATGACGTCGAACTGGTCCTCGGTGCCCGAAACGGTGAAGGGCTGGCGCAAGATCATTTGCAGCACGGGACGCGCAAAGTAGGCGTTCTGCTCTTTGCCGTTCACGGTGACCTTGCCGGAGCCGGGCTTGATCCAGACACGGGCGACCGCGTCCTTCCGCTTGCCGGTTGCGTAGGCGCGGCCCAGAGCGTCGCGCACAGGCTCGCGGGTGATCGCGGCGGCTACGGTTTCGGCAGCCGACGGCGCCTCTGCCAGCTCGGAGGTGTCGACGACGTCTTTCAGGTCGTCGAGGGATTTTACTTCATCAGCCATCGTTATGCGCTCCGCGTGTTTTTCGGGTTCATGGCTTTGACGTCCAGAACCTCAGGAGATTGCGCTTCATGCGGGTGCTCGGCACCGGCATAGACGCGAAGATTTGTCATTTGTTTGCGCGACAGCACGCCGCCGGGCAGCATGCGTTTTACGGCCATGGTGACCACGCGCTCAGGATGGGCGCCGTCCAGGATCTGCTGCTTGGTGCGCGACTTGATCCCGCCGGGGTGGCCAGTATGCCAGTAGAAATTTTCTTCGCGCTTCTTGCCGGTCATCTGGATTTTGTCGGCATTCACGATGATCACGTTGTCGCCCATATCCATATGGGGCGTGAAAGAAGGCTTGTGCTTGCCGCGCAAGCGCATCGCGACGATAGAGGCAAGACGGCCCAGAACCACGCCTTCGGCGTCGATCAGGATCCATTTCTTGTCAATATCGCCAGGTTTAGCGGTAAAGGTTTTCATGGGTCATCCTTAGAGATAATCAGTGCCATGGGGACGCGCCCCTTGGGATGGCGCTGTTCTAAGGGTTTTTGAGGCGCAGTCAATGCGCGTCATCATGTATTAATCGCGTGAATTCAAGGGTTTGAAATTAAGGTATTTATTTACCCCACCGAGTTCAAGGCGTTTCTACCCCCGTGGCGGGATTGAGTAGGTCAGGGATGCGCGCGCCACAGGCTTGTCGGGGGCCGCGTCGGAGTAAAGCCGCCCCTCCGTCACCGCCAGCGCGCGGCCAAGTTTCAGCAACTCCATGCGGCACAGCAGCAGACCGGGCGCGGGCTTGCGCATGAAATCAATGGAGCAACTGGTGGTGACAGCCAAGGCCACCGGGCCCAATTGCGACAGGATGCAGAAATAGGCGCAGACATCGGCCAGCGCGAACATCGACGGGCCTGACACGGTGCCGCCGGGGCGCAGGTGCTGGTCAGAGGCGGCAAGCGCCATGATCACGTGCTCCTCCGTGACGGATACAAACTCGAAGTCATCGGCGACCTGCGTGAAATCCCGCTGCAGGAACGCGCGCAGATCATCTGCGGTCATTTTTATGGACATGGCTTCCCTCCCTGCCGGCTTCGCGCTTTACTAAGAGGCAACTGCGGGAGGCTTGCAACATGGACATAACGTTACTTGAGCGCGAAGACCGGGGGGCGGTGGCATGGCTGACGATGAACAACCCCGCGAAATTGAACGCCCTGTCGGATGAAATGATCGCGGCGCTACAGGCGCAGTTTGACCTGATCGCCACGCAGGAGGGGGTCAGGGCCGTGGTGCTGCGCGGCGCGGGCAAGGCTTTTTGCGCGGGCCACGACCTGCGCCAGATGACGCAGGCCCGGCAAACAGATGATGGCGGGGCGGCTGCATTCAAGGACCTGTTTGACCGCTGTGCGGCGATGATGATGACAATCCAGAAACTGCCCCAACCGGTGATCGCGTCTGTCCACGGGATAGCAACGGCGGCGGGTTGCCAACTGGTCGCGACTTGTGATCTGGCCGTGGCGGAGCAGGGGACGCGGTTTGGCGTCAATGGGGTAAATATCGGGCTCTTTTGCTCCACCCCCATGGTGGCGCTGTCGCGCAATATCGGTGCCAAGCAGGCGTTCGAGATGCTCGTCACTGGGGAGTTTGTGGACGCGGGCCGGGCGTGCGAATTGGGGCTGGTCAACCGCGTCACGGATAACTTGGAGGCAGAGACGGCTGCGCTGGCCGAACAGGTCGCGGGCAAGCTGGGCGTTGCCGTGCGCATCGGCAAACGCGCGTTTTACGAGCAGCTGGAGATGGGGCTGAGCGACGCTTACGGCTTCACCGGGGACGTGATGGTGCGCAACATGGCGGAACCTGACACGGATGAGGGGATTGCGGCTTTTCTGGAGAAACGCCCGCCGAACTGGCCGGACTAGTGCCCCAGAACCCGGTGGATCAGCTGCCCAGAATTTTGCGCACGTAGTTGCGGGTCTCGCGGAAGGGCGGGACGCCATTGTGCTTCTCGACCGCGCCGGGGCCTGCATTATAGGCCGCCAGTGCCAGCCGCCAGGACCCAAATTTGCGGTACATCTGGGCCAGATACCGCGCCCCGCCTTCAAGGTTTTGCGCCGGGTCATGCGGGTCAACCCGCAGCAATTGGGCCGTGCCGGGCATAAGCTGGGCCAGACCAATCGCGCCCTTGTGGGACCGCGCGCGCGGGTTGAAGCCGCTTTCCTGCTGAACAAGCCGCAGAAACAGGTCTTCGGGGATACCATGCCGGCGCGCGGCGGCCTTCGCCGCGTTCAGATACTGCCCCCGGTACGCGCCGCTATAGCGCGGGATGGTGGCCGCCCTTTGGGGCACGGTCGAAAGCTCAGGCTGGTATTTGGTGGAATTCTTGTATTGCGATGACAACCGACCGTCGAGCAGCCGGGATTGCGATTTGAACAGCCTGTCGCGGGCCGAGGATGACCCTACGCCGCTGACCCCGTCAGCCCAAGTCTGCGTTGGCGCAAGACAGCTTGCCGCCACTACAACACTGAGAAAAACACGCATGTCCAAGCCGGCCCGCCCAATTTCATCCCGAACCCTTATATCGAAAAATCGCTTTGAGGCCAGAGCTGAGGCAAAGTGACGAAATAACTGTTTGTTCATCTTGTTCATCACTTCTACCTGTATTGGACAGCAGAACGTAAGATTCGGGGAGATGTCGCCATGGCTGGTTCGGTCAATAAAGTTATTCTAATCGGCAATCTCGGGCGCGATCCCGAGGTGCGGACATTTCAGAACGGCGGCAAGGTCTGCAACCTGCGGATCGCGACGTCCGAGACATGGAAAGACCGCAACTCGGGCGAACGGCGGGAGCGCACCGAATGGCATTCGGTCGCGATCTTTTCTGAACCGCTGGCGCGCGTGGCGGAGCAGTATCTCAAGAAGGGCTCGAAAGTGTATCTGGAAGGCCAGCTGGAAACCCGAAAATGGCAGGACCAGTCCGGTCAGGACCGCTATTCCACCGAGGTGGTACTGCGCCCCTATACCTCGACCCTGACCATGCTGGACGGGCGCGGTGAGGGCGGCGGCGGTGGCGGCTCCTACGGTGGCGACGGCGGTGGTGGTGGCTACAGCGATGATCCGGCCGGCGGCGGCGGATTTAGCGGTGGCAATCAGGGCGGCGGGTCATATGGCGGCGGCCAGGGTGGCGGCTCCAGCGATATTGACGACGAAATCCCGTTCTAGCGCTTTTGCGCTCTTGCCCTCCTAAATCAATCGTACCAATCTGATCCCCGGACCGACACGCTCCGGGGATTTTTGCTATTGCCGCATCCATGAATTCCGAGGCCAGACGCGGCCTGCTGCTGATCTCGCCGACGGCGGTCTATGTGCTGCTGTTGCTGGCGGCCCCTTTGGCGGCCGTGGTGGCGTTCAGCTTCTGGACCCAGGATTTTCTGACCATAGACCGCACCCTCACGTTGGATAACTACCGGGAGGCGTTTACCGACCCGATCTACCGGGTGCTGATGATCCGGTCGCTGATAATCTCCGGCGTGGTGACGGTGGTCACTGTGGTGCTGGCCTTCCCGATCGCCTATTTCGTGTCCTTCTACGTCCCGCCGGAGCGCAAGGCGCTATGGATTTTCCTGATCACCATCCCGTTCTGGACCAGCTACCTGCTGAGAGTGTTTCTGTGGAAGGTCATCCTGGGGTTCAACGGCGTGTTAAACTCGGGGCTGTTGGGCCTTGGCGTCATCGACGAGCCGATCACCTTCATTCTGTACAACGCCAATGCCGTCGTCATCACGCTGGCCCATGCCTTCGCGCCCTTCACCATCCTGCCGATCTACGTAGCCCTGGAAAAGATTGATCGCTCGCTGATTGAGGCGTCGCGTGATCTGGGGGAAAACCGCGTGACCACCTTCTTCCGCGTCACCCTGCCGCTGGCCATGCCGGGGGTCATCGCGGCGGTGCTGATCGTGTTCATCCCGACCATTGGCGATTATGTGACGCCCCGGCTGGTGGGCGGGCCGAACGGGTTGATGATTTCGAACATGATCCAGACGCAATTCCTCAAGCTCAACAATGCGCCCATGGGGGCGACCTTGGCGGTGCTGGCCATGTGCGCGGTTACTGCAATCTCGCTGATCTTTGTGTTTTTCAACCGCCGGTATCTGCGATGACGGGCGGCTGGCTGCGCATCTACGCGATCACCTACCTGGTGTTCCTTTATCTGCCGGTGATCCTGCTGCCGATGTTTGCCTTCAACGATGGCACGGTCATCGCCTTCCCGCTGCAGGGTTTCACGACGGAATGGTTCGTGCAGCTTGCAGGGATCGAGGCACTGCATGGCGCGCTGCTGAATTCGGTCATTATCGCCCTGACCACAGCCAGCCTGTCGGTTGTCCTTGGTATCTGCGCGGCGCGCGCCTCCACCCGGTTCACCTTCCCGTTCAAGGCCCCGATCATGGGGGCAATCATGGTGCCGCTGGTGTTGCCCGAAATCATCGTGGCAGTGTCGCTGCTGGTGGTTGTGGTGCAGGTCCTGAACCTTCCCCTTTCTGCATGGACAGTGATCGCGGGCCACACGCTGATCTGCACGCCCTTCGCCATTGCGATCCTTTCCTCGGCCTTCCAGGGGCTTGACCAATCGCTGGAGGAAGCCGCCATCGACCTTGGCGAAACCCGGTGGGAGGCGTTCAAGAACATCATTCTGCCGCTGGTGGCGCCCGGCATCGTGGCCTCTTTCCTGATCTGCTTCACCATCTCGCTGGACGAGTTCATCATCGCCTTCTTCCTGACGGGTGCAGAGCCGACCTTGCCCGTCTACATCTGGGGCCAATTGCGGTTTCCCACCAAGATCCCGGCGGTGATGGCCTTGGGCACATTGATGCTGGTGGCCTCGCTGATCATCCTCAGCGTGGCAGAATTCTACCGCAGGCGGGGCGTCGCGCGGGTTGGCGGCAAAGACAGCGGGGGCTTCTTGTGAGCATCATTTCCCTTCAGGACATCCACAAATATTACGGCGACTACCACGCGCTGCGCGGGATCAATTGCGAGATCGGGGAGGGGGAGTTCTTCTCCCTCCTTGGCCCGTCGGGCTGCGGCAAGACCACGCTATTGCGGGTGATCGGCGGGTTTGAAGACGTCTCATCCGGCGCGGTCATTCTGGGCGGGCAGAACATGGCGGGGGTGCCGGCCAATAAGCGGCCGACCAATATGGTGTTTCAAAGCTACGCCATTTTCCCGCATCTCAGCGTCGCGCAAAATGTGGGCTACGGGCTGCGCAAGGCGCGTCTGAGCAAGGCGGAGCAGGATGCCAAAGTGACCGAGGCGTTGGAGATGGTCGGGCTTTCCGGTTACGGTGCCCGCGCGGCCCATGCCTTGTCCGGCGGGCAGCGCCAAAGGGTTGCCTTGGCCCGCGCGCTGATCCTGAAGCCGAAAGTTCTGCTGCTGGACGAGCCGCTGTCAGCCCTCGACAAGAAAATGCGCGAGCAGATGCAGACCGAGCTGCGCCGCCTGCAACGCCAGGTAGGCATCACCTTTATTCTGGTCACGCATGATCAGGAAGAGGCGTTGATCATGTCCGACCGCATCGCCGTGATGTTTGAAGGCGAGATTGCGCAGGTCGCGGCCCCGCAGGAGCTCTACCGCCGCCCCGTCAACCGCCGCGTGGGGGAGTTCATTGGCGTGATGAATTTCCTTGATGCCCGCCACATCGAGGGGGCTGACGGCAAGGTCCGGTTTGACATCCATGGGCTGGGCAAGGCGGTGATCGAGCCCGCGAACCTGCCCCAAGGTGCGCGGGCCTATGCACCGGTGGTGGGGCTGCGGCCCGAGGCGCTGAGCCTGATATATGAGGGGGATGCCCCGCCGGGCAAGCGCATGGCGGAAGGGGACGTCGCTGATCTGAGCTACTACGGCGACATGACCTATTACGAGGTGCTGCTGGACGGCATGACAGACCCTGTCACGATCTCCATGAAGAACCTCGCCAGCCGCCCGGTTCTGGAACGCGGCGCGCGCACGCGCGTGACCTGGGATGAAGGATCGTTGGTGGTGTTCGGGGCGTAGCATCTTCTTATCAAAGAAAATTTGCAGAACTCTTGTCCAAGAGTTTTCTGCCAGGTATCAAGCGTCGGGTTTAAGCAGACCCAGCCCCCGCAGGTAAATACCGATGCCTGTTTCCAGCAAGTCTTCTGGCGGGAACGGTGCCTTGGCGCCCGGGGTGCCGCGGGCAAATAGCTCGACCACTCCGTGGCTCATCGCCCAGATATGGGCTGAAAACATGGAAGCCGGCGGGCGCTTGTCAGCCGGAATATGCTCCGACAAGGCGGCTGCGGCGGTTTCCAACACGCCACGGGACCTTTCTGCAGCGCGGGCCAGATCGGGGTTCGATTGCAGCGACAACCCGCTTTCAAACATTGCCACGTAATGGCCGGGAAATTTGCGGGCGAAAGCCAGATAGGCGCGGCCCGTTGCTTCAAATGCGGCAAGGGCCGAGGGGTGGCCACCCGCATAGGCATGCTCCATCAGGTCGCCAAAGATGCGATGGCCCTGCAATGCACATTCGGCAATCATCGCCTCCCGCCCGCCAAAATGGCGGTAGACCGCCGCCGGGGTGACGCCTGCTGATTTGGCGGCTTCCGCAACCGTGAAACCCTGGGGGCCCTTCGCCTCGATCAGCGTCAGGGTGGCCTCTACAAGGGCCTGTTTCAGGTTGCCATGGTGGTAGCCGCGTTTAGGCATGCCAGATGTCGGGGCCGCCGCAAATTTTGGGGTCGGGGGTGCCGACAACAGCCGTATCTTTGCCCGGGTAATCGATGGAGGAAAGCACCGTCTGGATGGCGGCAAGCCGCGCGCGCTTCTTGTCGTCTGAGCGGATCACAGTCCAGGGCGCGTCGCTGCTATGGGTCTGATCGAACGTTTCGCTGATTGCGTCAGTATAGGCATCCCAATGTTTCAGCCCCTCCACGTCAATCCAGCTGAGCTTCCACTGTTTCAGCGGGTCGGCCTCCCGCGCGAGAATGCGTTTTAACTGCTCCGCCCGGCCGACATTGAGCCAGAACTTGATCACGATGATGCCGTCCTCGACCAACATGCGTTCCACATGGGGGGCCTGCTTGAAGAAGAGCGCCCGTTCGGCAGGTTCGCAAAAGCCGAACACCTTCTCGACTACGCCGCGATTGTACCAGCTGCGGTCAAACAGGGTCATCCGGCCCGCGGAGGGCAGGTGTTTGAGGTAGCGCTGAAAGTACCACTGCGTCTTCTCGCTGTCATTTGGCTTGGACAGCGCCACCGTGTTGGCCACGCGGGCGTTCAGGTTTTGAGTGATCCGCCGGATCGTGCCGCCCTTGCCAGCTGCATCGCGCCCCTCAAACACCAGACAAATCCGGGCGCCGCTTTCGGTCAGGTGGCTTTGCAATTTCACCAGCTCGATCTGCAGCTCTGCCATAGCTGCGTCATAGCTGTCCGTGTCCATTTTTCGGTCATATGGGTAGCTCGGGTCCAGCACGCGCTTCTTCTTGGCGGATGTGATGGCCTCGCGAACCTCCTCCGGGGCGTCCTCGCGGAAAAAGCGGCTGATCTCGCCGTCAAAGGGCAGGGATGTCATATGGGGGCCTCCGAGCTTGCTGGTGCCGGCGCGGGGTGAGCCGCACAGGCCGCCTGACTATGACGGCAAAGCCTAGCGCAGGCCAGCCCTGACTGCCGCGCGGTCGATGGCGGCCATCACTTCTGCCTCGGCTGCGTGATGGGGCATGTGGCCTACGCCCTCCAGCTCCGTCAGACGGGCGTTCGGGGCCTGATCCACCAATACGCGCGCGTGGACGTTGATGGGCACGGTCTCGTCAGCGGTGCCGTGGACGATCTCAATAGGCAGGGTCAGCTGAGAGTAGCGGGCCTGCTGCGCCACGATATGGGGTTTTAGAAACCCGACTTGCTGCGTGGTCGATTGCAGCGTCACAACCGATTTCGACAGGGCCAAACCGACATGGTCGAGATAGCCGGTCGGCACCGGGTCCGGCTTGAATATGCCCTTGGTTGTGTCCTCCACCCGCTGCTGGGAGGCCAGCGCAGAGAGGGTCGGCAGCAGCACATTGCGCCCAAAAAAGCCGGTGGTGCGGGTGTACCAGCTGTCAAGGTCCCCCTCCCACTCGTTCGAGACGGCGGCAATCATCACGGCGGCGGCGACCTGTTGGGGGTGGTTCACCGACCAAGCCATGGTCACGGCCCCGCCATAGGAATGGCCTGCAACAATCGCGCGCTCAACGCCAAGCTGGCTTGCCGCAGCCGACAGAAGTGCAGCCTGTTCGGCAGGGGACTCGCCCAAGCCTGCGCGGTTCGCAATGCGGTCGGTATATCCGTGTCCTGGGCGGTCGAAGGCGATGACGCGGTAGCGGTTCGTCAACTTATCTACCATCGAGAAGGTGAAATCCCGCAGGTTACCGCCCGCGCCGTGGATCAGGATCAGATCGGGGCCGCTGCCTTCGACGCGCACATGGACGCGGGTGCCGTCGACCTCAACAAACTGGCCGGAGGGCGGTGTCTCCTGAAAGGCCTGGCTGTTGCTGTCCACGTTGGAGGCCCCTTTCTCCGACGGGCTGCAGGCGGCAAGGGCGGCCAGCAGCACCCCGCCCAGCACCGGCCAAAGGCTACGCGCCGATATGTTCCAGATCGAAAGGCGTTGTCTGATAAATCTCATTGATCCAGTTCCCATAGAGCAGATGCGCGTGGCTGCGCCAACGGTTGAACGGTTTGCACGACGGGTCGTTCCCCGGATAGTAGTTCATCGGCACATTAATCGGTGTGCCTGCGGCGATGTCGCGGTCATATTCCTGCTTGAGCGTGTCGTCATCATACTCGAAATGATTGAAAATATAGAGCGCGCGATGCGCCGGGTCCTCGACCAGGCAAGGCCCCGTTTCGCCGCCGCCCAGCAGGGTTTTGAGCCCACCTCCTGCCGCCTCGATCTCGGGTTGCTTTACCTCAGTCCAGCGCGACACCGGGATCACGCATTCATCGGAAAAGCCACGCAGATAGGGGGAGGCCGCGTCGAGGGTGTTTTGCGGGAAACACCCAAAAGCCTTGGCATTAAGCATATGTTTGTCGACGCCATAGAAATGTTTCAGCATCGCCATCGCCCCCCAGCAGATGCCGAAGGTGGAATGCACATGGGTCTGGGTCCAGTCCATCACCTGCTTCAGCTCGTCCCAGTAGGTGACTTCCTCAAAAGGCAGGTGCTCGATCGGCGCGCCGGTGATCAGCAGCCCATCAAACCGCTCATCGCGCATTTCGTTGAAGGGGCGGTAGAAGGCTTCCATATGGGCCGCGGCGGTGTTTTTGGTCTGGTGCTCCGACATGCGGATCAGGGTCAGATCAATCTGCAAGGGCGTCGCGCCGATCAGCCGGGCGAACTGGTTCTCCGTCTGTATTTTCTTGGGCATCAGGTTCAGCAGGGCAATGCGCAGCGGACGGATATCCTGCCGGTCGGCCTCGGCCAGCCCCATCACCATCACGCCCTCATCCTTCAGCACTTGGAAGGCAGGCAGGTCGGAGGGCAGGCGAATGGGCATGGGTGGTCTTTCCTTTGTCGGAGCCGGTTAGGTAGCCTTGCGGTTACTCATTTCCAAGGGTGGCCGCGATCAACTCGTCGAGAAGCGCGGGCGTGGTGCATTTGGCCAGATCAAGATGCGAGACGGTGACGCCGAAATTTTCGGCCATGGCTTGGTAGCGTGGGTCGCGTGCCGCAATGGCGCGGGCGTAGGTGAAGGTCATGAAGTCATTTGGATCAACATCCTCCTCCTTCACGTTGTTTTTGCTTAGATATTCTTCCCAGATATTGCTGAGGAATTCAGGACGGTAGCACATCGGTTTGGGTGCGCGCCGGAAGCGGCGGACCAGCTCCGCCTCATGTTCGGGTGAACCTTCGATGCGCACCATCAGGTGGTTTTTTGCCAGCGCATTTAGCAGCGGGTCGTCAGGGTCGAACGGGTCCACAACTTCGCAGGTGGAACCCCCGCTGTCGCAGACGAAATTGTCGTAGCCATAGAGGTCCTTGGCGCGGGTGATGAAATGGTTGGTGTCATAAAGGGCAGAGACCTCGGCACGGTGATGTTCGGCCTGGCGTTTCTGATACTCCGCAAAAGGTAGCCCGCCCAGGTCAGGGTTGCCGGGTTTGCCCAAGTAGGTCGATAGCGGCGACAGGTCCTCGAAGGTCAGGTTGGAAGCGATATAGATGGAATCGGACCGCAAAAGCTCCGCCAGAAACGGGTCCTGCATGGCGCGGCGTTTGAAATTGTCGGTGATGTACTCGCCCATGTAGCGCGTGCCGATGCGGTAATCGGCGGAATAGTGGAACCACTCCCCCGAGGCGCGCAGCATGTTGGAGATATGCGTTTTTCCCAGCCCGGACATGCCGAAAAACAGCAGTCGTTTTGCAGGTGCGTCGCGCCATCCCTTTGCCGATTTGTAGATCATCGCTGTCATACCTCGTGATTTGGCAGCCTTCGTAGCCTCGCCGCCGCGCGGTGCCTAGGGGGCGCGCCTGAAAACCCGCAAAATGCGGCCATCCAGTATCATCAGACCCAAGGCCAGCAAGGCAAAGCCCGTCAGGGCCTGCGCGCTAAGGGTTTCGCCCCGGACCAGCACACCGAGGGTGATCGCGACAGGGACAACCAGCAAGGTACACAGCATCAGGTTGCCCGACCCCGCCATTGCCAGCACGCGGTAGTAGATCAGATATGCCCCCGCCGTCGCGATGAGAGAGAAGTAGCCGATGGCCAGCACTGTATCGCCCGCAAGCGCGAAGGACGGCGCGCCGTCGATGACATAGGCCAGCGGCACCATGATCAGGCTCGACCCGGTCAACATGCCGGCTGCGGCGACCTGTGGGGCCAACCCGCCCATTTTTGCGCGCGCCCAGGCTCCGGCAAAGGCGTAGGAAAGCGTGCCTAGGATCACCGCCAGCTGCGCGAGGGAACGGATGTCGATATTGGCCAGGTTCTCCAACCCGATGGCGGTGGCCACGCCGAAAAAGCCAATCACCACGCCGATGACTCGGTTCGGGGTCAGCCGCTCGTCCGCGAAGACCAATGCGGCGATCAACACCCCGAAAATGGCCGTGGCCGCGTTGAAGATGGAGGTCAGCCCGGTCTCGATATAGAGTTGTCCCCATGCCATGAGGGAGAAGGGGACCGCGTTGTTGAGCAACCCCATGACCAAGAACGCCCCCCATATGCGTGGGTTTTTGGGTAGCGGCAGCCGCCGTATCGCCACGTAGGCCCAGAGCACCAGTGCCGCCCAGAACACCCGGTGCGCGACGGACGTCATCACCGGCACCTCGTCCAACGCGACCCGGATCGACAGGAACGATGCCCCCCAGATGGCCGAGAGCAGCAGCAGCTCCGCCCATGCGCGCGAGGAGAGGGATTTTTGCGTGGTCATAGGGCCTGTCTAGCGAACCGCAGGTGGTGAGGGCGACCCGAAAGCGGCGTTTAGTGAACGCCCGGCAAAGAAAAACCCCCGCCACGAAGGGCAGGGGTATCGGAAAGCTCACCGTTCGGCTTTAGTAGCTGAATTGCACCCGCAGACCAGCCGACAGGGCGGAGTTGCCTTGGAAATCAGCAACGGGGGTGCCGCCGACCGTTGGGACCGCATCGCGGAACTGCGTATAGCGAACTCCACCGCTAATTTCCAAGCTATCGGACGCTTGATACGAGGCGCCAACTGCCAAAGATACCGAACCATTGGTGCCGCCCAAGGGGGAACCAAAAACATCTTCGCCGCTTTGGCTCCAACCCGCCGACAGGCTGCCTGCCCATTTTTCAGAGAACCTGCGACCAACTCCGAGCTCGACGTCAAACGCGTTTTCCAAGTCTGTCAAGGACGCTTCAGGGTTCGCGGTAGCAAGTTGTAGACCCATGGGGGAGACGGTCGTGACGCTATAGTGCGAGAACCTCACCGAGCCAAAAACCAGAGTGTCTTCTGCGACACCGGTTTGAAAAGCGAGCGCTATTTGCTCAGGCGTCGTCACCTCTGTCTGGGACGCAATGGTGGCCGGGAGCGCCGTTGCGGTTTCGGTAGTATCAAGCGAATGATCGATTTCGGAATGATACGTAAGAGCCACACGAAGCGCGATTTCCGGAATTTCATAGGCGGCACCCAGCATATACCCAATACCGGAGTCGTTGCTGAATGCAGCGTTATAGTCACTGAGTGGACCATATGCCGCGCCGCTCAACGTCACGTCAGCATTCAAGTTTTGGTAGACAAGTCCACCGTGGACCGAGACGCGCTCATTAAATTTGTAACGCCCAAATGCCGTAACTGAACTTGAATTCACTGTTGCGGCTGTACCGCCCAATACAGGCGTAGCTGGCCCATACAGAATATCCGCGCCGAAAGGCTCTTCAATCAAAACGCCAAAGGACAATTGATCGTTTAATTCGTAGCGAATTGCGCCGCCAAACAGGCCAAAGCTGTCAGCGATATTTCCTGTTCCGGCAGTAGCAACATCTGTGCCATCAATGCTCGGGTCTGCAAACCCAGCCGAAAGTTCGATCTTGTTACCGTCTTCGAAGATAAACGCCACGGAGCGGCTGGAGCGGTCAAGCCCGGCTGCAAAAGCTGTTGACGCGGTGCTGGCGAGCAGCAGTGCTGCGATGCTGAATTTGTTCATGTTGCGTCCCTCCCGACGACTTGGCAAAGTTTTGCCGAAAATAGCGCCACTTGAGAAACCGGGTCAATTTCTGACCCTGCGTCACAGCCCCTCCTGACCTTTATTTCCAAGGGTGTCCCCCATATCGTGACTAATATCGCACAGGTAACGCTAGGTCTCGGGGGAGGTCGCGTGACGTAAACGTCGATTCTCGGCGGCGATGTTGACGTAGTTGGCCCCGAAAATGATCGCCGCACCCAGGATCACCTGCCATTCAAGCGGCTCGGCATAGACCCAGACACCAATGAAGGCGAGCACCGGCAGGCGGGCAAAATCAAGCGGCATCACGATCGTCGCGGGCGCATTGGCCAGCGCCGTGGTCAGGCAGAAATGCGCGGCCAGCCCCGTGACCGCGACCAGCAGCACCCAAGGTGCGACCGCCATGGACGGGACCGCCACATCGCCGTCATAGGCGGAGCAGACAACCCCGAAGACCGCCTGCATCACGGTCAGCCAGAAGAGGATCGAGGTGATGCGCTCATGCCGGGTGAGGATCTTGGTGAAGATCGCCGAGCCCGCAAAGCCGATGGCGGCCCCCGCTGCCAACGCAATCCCCGGCTCGATGGCGGAAAAATCGGGCCGGGCCACGATCATTGCGCCGGCAAAGCCCATGATCGCGACAAGGATGCGCAGCAGCGTCAGCTTCTCCGCCAGGAAGATCGGGGCCAGCAGCGCAATCCAGATGGGGGAGGTGAATTCAAGCGCCACGACCTGCGCCAGCGGGATCATCGTCAGCGCCGCGAACCACAGGTTTTGTCCCGCGAAATGCGACAGGTTGCGCAAGGCGTGCAGCCCCAGCCGCGCGCGGGAGATGTCGCCCAAGGTGCCGAAATAGGAGGCGAAACCCAGAACCAGCGCGATGCCGATGAAGGAGCGGTACATCATCAGCTCGAATGTATCGAGCTCTGCCGCGACGGCCCGTCCGCCAATCGCCATGGCCGAGAAGGAGACGATCGCGCCCACCATCCAGAACGCGGCCTTCAAGGGCTGGGAAGTGTCGGAAGCGCTCACGCGAGGGGCCTGCTCTGGTCAGTGACGAATGCTGCGGCTAGCCTTGCTGCGTGATGTGGGGGAATGCAATGCGATTGGCGCGGCTCTGTCTGATTTTCTGGGCGCTTTATCCGGTGTGGGCCGGGGCGCAG